>CALFEZ010000175.1 GCA_937957895.1 uncultured Erysipelotrichaceae bacterium | reverse complement strand
TGTCGATCATAGATCGGTTTGCTGACAAATCGCTGTAAAAACAATCTTTCATCATGTTGACGATAACGAGTATAAGCGATGATCATTGACTGCATGATGCGAGAGATCGATTGTTTTTTGGCGTTGATGATCATCTTGAAAGAATGATCATCCAACAGGCAATACCCGTAGCATTCAAATCCGAACTTTTGCTGGGTCTGTGCCATGATCGTGATCCATGCTTCACGATCAATGTCATGGCGAAATATCTTCTCATGGGAAGTTTGTTTGATCAAAAAGACATTCGTATCAAGTGTTTTTCGTGCTTTTCTTGCCATTGATCGATCACCGTATCAAGCATAACACAGGATATCTCACTATTCAAGTAATGTCCCCAGGATGCAATGGATCTTTGATATGGTACAATATCCTCATGGAAAATAAAAAACTTGGGATCATCATTGCGATCGTGGAAGAGGATTTCTTTCAGGCTAAAATCGATGAGTTGATCAATCTATGTAAAACGATCGATATCGAGATCATTGATGTCGTGACCCAGAATGTCAAAGAAAGAAAAGCCGGTCTGTTAGGCAAAGGGAAGATCTCAGAGATCGTCAGTCAGCATCAAGATATCGATGTGGTCGTGGCATATCAACCACTCACTCCACTTGATATCCGCATCCTATCGGATGCTTTTGATTGTGTCGTATACGATAAGACCAGGGTGATCTTGCAGATTTTTGCCAAACGAGCACAAAGCAAACTGGCAAAACTTGAAGTGGCTTTGGCTGAAGCGATCTTGCAAAGAGACGAACTGGTTGGTAGCTATCAAGAGTTTTCCAGACAGGCTGGTGCTTCTGGATCATTGAGTGCTCGCGGTGGTGGGGAGCAGCAGTTGCAGATCGATCGCAGGATCCTAAATAGAACCATCAGCAAAACCAAACGAGAGATTCTCAAAGAACAACAAAAACAACAGATCGCACAAAAAAAACGAAAAGAAAATGCGATCTTCACGGTAGCATTGGTAGGATATACCAATGCCGGTAAATCAACGCTGATGAATCGTTTTTTGCTTATGTGCCAACCTGAGAAAAAACACAAACAGGTGACCAGTAAAGACCAGGTGTTTTCATCATTGGATACGACGACCAGACGTATCGCCATCGATGATCATCCATCGTTTTTGTGTGTGGACACAGTAGGGTTCATCATCGATCTTCCCACTCATTTGGTGGCATCTTTCAATACGACTTTGGCGAGTATACAGGAAGTGGATTGTGTCATAGTCGTACTTGATGGAACATACTCATTGTCGATGCAGCTGGACACCATCGAGCCATATGTGTCCATGATCGATCATGATAAACGGATCGTTGTAGTAAATAAAAAAGATCAAATGATGGAAAACCATACACCGTATCTGACCATCAGTGCCAAATCAGGAGAGGGGATCCACATACTGCTTGATCTGATCAAAAAACAAAAGATCAGCCATTATCTTTACAAACGGGGGTATTGTGCGAGTCATCATGTGTATGAGTTTTTCAATCACCAAGATCATGTGGTCATCAAAAAGATGCAACAAGAAGATCAAATGGTCTATGTCGAAGTGTATTGTGATCCTAAGATAGCTCACTTGCTCGATTTGATCCATTCCGATCCAAAAGACATCAGAGAGATCTCATGATGTGTGCATCACAACAAAAAAAATCATCGTGTGATGATTTTTTAGTTATTGCCATTGATTCGATTGAACCGACGACCCCATTGCATTTTTGATCTGTCTGGAAATGCATCA
>CALFEZ010000174.1 GCA_937957895.1 uncultured Erysipelotrichaceae bacterium | reverse complement strand
GATCTCAGCCGGAGGTTCAAGCAAGCTTGCGATCATGATCGCGGTCGGATTGGCACAAGGAGTGATCGCCCGTGAATACAAAAGGAAAGTGCGAACATGAGGATCATCGGAGGAAAATTTCGTTCGATGAAACTGATCGTTCATCAAGGCAATACACGCCCCAGCAGTGATCGATTGAAGGAGTCCCTGTTCAATGTGCTTGGCCAGACATGCCATGGACAGGTGTGGCTAGATCTATTTGGAGGAAGCGGAGCCATCGCTTTGGAAGCGATCTCCCGAATGGCTAGCTATGCAGTCATCAATGATGCAGATCCCATGGCTGTAGCGACCATCAAACAAAATGTTGCCAAACTAAAAGCAGAATCATGGGTGCAGGTGCTGAACATGGATGCAGCATCAGCCATCGAGTTTCTTGATGATCTTAAAAAACAGTTCGATGTCATCTTTTTGGATCCTCCATATGATATGGATATCCAGCCGATCATCGATCGTATGATAAACACCAGTTTGATCAAATCTACCACGCAAATCATCATCGAACAAACCATCCGTGACAATGAATACCATCTTTCTTTTGGATTTGATAAGATAAAAGAAAGAGCGGTGGGGAAATCCATCTACCGCATTTACCAAAAAGGGGAGTAATACCATGAAAATAGCCATGTATCCCGGGACATTTGATCCTTTGACGGTCGGACATCTGGATGTGATCAAGCGTTCATCTGCTTTGTTTGATCATGTGTATGTCGTTATCATGGAAAACAAAAACAAGAAAGTCACTTTTACGGCAGAGGAAAGGTTTCAGATGATATTGAAGGTCATTGATGAGTTTGATAATGTCAGTGCCTTGATCGGAGAAGGACTGACCGTGGACTATGCCAAAAAGATCGGAGCTACCGTTCTTATCAGGGGCATTCGGGCGGTCATGGATTATGAGTATGAGTTGCAGCAAGCAACTGCCAACATGATCTTGAGTCCAGAGATCGAAACGGTGTTTTTACTGACTCGTCCTGAGTATTCATTCATGTCTTCAAGTGCCGTTAAAGAAATTGCAATAAATAACGGTGATCTGACCTCTTTTGTACCGGAAGCGATCTTAAAGCAAGTATCCGATAAGTTCAGATGAGCATCCGTCATGACGGATCAGTACATAGATGGTATCGTATATGCAGGTGATGACATGAAAGAAAAGTACAAAGACAAAGCATACTTACGATCCACCCTTGATCCACTGGCATATCGTGTTACACAGGAAAATGCCACAGAACGTCTTTATAGTTCGATGTATGATCACTTCGATAAGGAAGGCATCTATGTCGATATCGTTTCCGGAGAAGCATTGTTTTGCTCTAAAGATAAGTACGATGCCGGATGTGGTTGGCCTTCATT
>CALFEZ010000173.1 GCA_937957895.1 uncultured Erysipelotrichaceae bacterium | reverse complement strand
CGAAGGAACACATTTTGACGGGTACAGCACAATATCATCGATGTAGATGAAGTTTCCCAAATGGACATCGCCGTGACGGTAGTGTTTGGTTGCTTGGTAGAACTGTTTCATGTAAGTAAACCAAAGATCCAAATAGAAAACAAACGATTCATTTCTTTGTTCACATCGTAAAAGCAACTGCAGTAGATCAGGTCCTTGTAAATACTCTAAAGTCAACTGCTCGGGTTGAGTATGGAGAATGGTTGCATGACGAACATTAGCCTTTTTCAAACACTCATAGATCATGAGCTCACATTGATAATCTCCTTTGATGAATGTTTTGATGACATGTTGGTCAACGAGTTGGATGCTATTTCTTTTTGATTTCATGAGGGTTTATGTGGATCGAGATGGGTTTATGAGGAGTGTATCCATCCAATTCGGAAAGGATCGCCAGCATGTTGTTTTTTACGATCTGTCTTACAAAAGGAACCATCGTGATAGGTTTTTGATCGATCATGACGGTGACGTCCGAATCAGCTAAAACACACTGCAGATCTTGATCAGGATACAAAAACTGGTGTACCAAAAGTTGACGACATGTCATGTTGCATGCCTGACAACATGCATCATCCATGGATGGGAGTCTTTTTCTTACATGCTTGATCAGATAATCGACCAGTGCTTCGATATCTTCGATCGGATGAAAGATGGGGCGTTGTTGTAGCATTCCTTTGTGTTGATTGCTATACACACCACTAACTGCGATCACTCGATCATCCCATTTATCCAGACAATCCTTACGACTGATACCGGTGACGATCTTGAGTGCATTGGCATCTTCTACCCCTTCACAGATGACCCAGTCATGATGGAAATAGTCAAGGATTCGTTCAATGTCGATGGCTGAAGGTATCAGGATGTCCGTTTCAGTCAATCCTCTGGCAATCACCATGGTCGCTCCGGCATGCCGATGCAAGTAGGTGTTGCTGCCGGGGGTGTCCAAAGTAAAAGACTCAGCATGGATCTCCTTGATGGATCCTACCGTAAACCCTCTTTTGGAAAGTTCCTTGATGATCGCACTCACCGTCGTTGTTTTTCCGGTTTTATGAGTACCATTGATCGTGATTATTCTCATAGATATCGTTCTCCAATCATCAATATCAAACCCAAACAAAGCGACAAACCCATCACGCTCTTATCCCATATTGTAAGGGATAGTTCATGCAAGGAGGTGCGTGTGGGCTGTGCTTTGAAGCCACGCAGCTCCATCGACATGGCCAATCGTTTTGCCTTTAGCAATGATCGGATCAGTACCGGCGTCACAAAAGCCTGCATCATGATCGCTTTTTGTCTGAAACTCGCTTTTTTGATGTTGACCCCTCGAAGTTCAAATGACTCCAGACACAGTTGGAACTCCTTGATGTAATCCGGCAAAAACCGAAGAGCGATCAACGACATAAAGGCGATCTCATCAGGCACCTTCAACAAGGTCAGAGCATGGATCATGTCCGATTCGGATGTAAGCGTAAACAGCAAAGCACTGGCTGCCAGGATAAACAAACGAAACATGGTCATGGCACCTGCGATCAGTCCCTGTTGGCTGATGATCGAGATGCCGTATGCCTCGATAAGCGGATCACCCGGAGTAAACACACTCTGAGCAAGAACCACAAAAAGCAGGATGGGAATCATTTTTCTGATTCGTTTGAAGCTCTTTTTTAGGGGGATCTTGACGATCCATAACAGAAAGATCAAACCCAGAAAAAGAACACTCTGAATGATCAATGAGCGTGTCAGTACCGTGATCGTACTGATGATCGCCACGACCCACAGCAAGGTCCTAGGATCAAACTGTTTCATGCAATGACTCCTTGTTTAGAGTGATGATCTGATCAAAAGGGATGGCATCCAGCCGTTTGTCATGACTCACGATGATCCAGCCAATTTCTCGATGGCTGTTGATGATATCCACCATCAAACGAACGTTTTGATCATCCAAGGCTGTTGTAGGTTCATCAAGCAAGATAAATCTGGGTTGTTGAAGCAATGCCACTGCCAAAGACAAACGTTGTTGTTCACCCCGTGAACAAAGCTGAGGATGCTGATCTTTCACATGATACAGATCCAATCGTTCTAACACTTCCTTTATCACATCATCGGATGGATGTTGCTTGCGCCATTTGGCAAACATGACACATTCCTGTATCACGCTCATCCCAAACAACTGATAGGATGGTTGCTGATGCACATATCCTATCATCTGTCCGATGTGATATCGCTCATAAGATTGGATCGGTTTTTGATCAAACAGAAGGGTTCCCTGAGCCACTGGGTGTAGTCCGAGCATGCTCCGCAACAAGGTAGTCTTTCCAATCCCGTTAGCTCCTTGGATCAGGATGTTTTCTTGGGGTGTAAAAGTATATGTGATAGGTTGAAACAACAGATGATGTTGATAGGTAGTGCTTACTTGTTTCAGTTCAAACATGATGCAGTTTCCCAGTGGATAGCTCAAGTCGATGATTGAACACCACCTGATCGTCCGGTTGATGATCGACGGCCAGAACGGTTTCGACCTGCTGGAAGATCACTTCCATAAA
Organism: uncultured Erysipelotrichaceae bacterium; assembly: GCA_937957895.1. Lineage (GTDB taxonomy): Bacteria > Bacillota_I > Bacilli_A > Erysipelotrichales > Erysipelotrichaceae > UBA6182. Next base: position 2,133 of record CALFEZ010000173.1, on the reverse strand, counting down.
CCGTCTTTTACGCATGCGATCGACGGCACTGAGAGCTTCATCCAGACAGATGATCTTTGGTCTTAACAACAAGATCGACGCACATGCGATCATCTGCTGTTGTCCCAAAGAGCATTCATGCAGCTTCTTATTTTTGAGTTCATGGATGTTCAGACGCTCAAGCATGTCGTCGATCCTTTCTCTTATATGCTGTTTTTCAACATTCAGACTGCCAAGACCAAATGCCAGTTCATCCATCACAGTCAAACTGACAAACTGCCAGTGAGGCTGTTGGAACACCACATTGATGGTCTGGATCTTCTCTGACAATGGGTAATTTGAAAGTGGCTGATCAAAGAGCAGTACTTCTCCCTGTTGATGAGCCTTGATGTGATTGGGGATGCACCCTGTGAGCGTATGCAACAAGGAAGACTTGCCGATGCCCGATGGCCCACTCAACAAGACATGTTGTTTTGGCTGCAGTGAAAAAGACAGATCCTGCAGGATAGGTTTTTTTTCATATGCCAATGAAAGATTTCTGACAATAAGTGCATTCATGGTGCTATCTCGATCTCTACCAGGTATTTGTTCCAGCGTTGGCTAAAAGGATCCAAGGCGATCACAACTTCCAACGGCCCTGTTCCACCTTCAGATCGACTCAGAGTCTTTTGTTGATTGCGTTGGTACACCACATACACATTGTCGGTTTGCATCACTTCTTGAGCGGAAACTCTTGTTTGATAGCCATCCAATGATTTGAAGATGACCGTTTCCTCACCACTCAAATCGATATCCAAATCCACCAATATATCAAACAACAGCACCCCACCAAACTCAATGACTTCAGGATCGTTTCCGCTTGATCGAACCGTTGCTTCAAAAATCACGATGTCAAAAGTCATGATGTCCGTAAGTGATACTTCATAGGATCGTTGGGTCGTTTTGATCCTAAGCATCTCATCATCGATCTTTCCAGCCTGTTGACCATGATAATACCCCAGCACCACCATGATCAAAGCCGATAAAGCAATCAACCCAAACAGCCCTACACTTTTCTTGTTCATATCCACCTCTTTATAAAAAACGATTTAACCCTACGCTTACCCTGTCTGCCAACAACCCACCCAGACCTCCAAAGAGAAATCCAGCACTCAAACTCAACATCAGCGGGATCCATGGCAAACGAAAAAACACGAGATTGGAAGCATACGTACCTCCGGCATTGGCCAAAGCTCCCATCAAAAATGGGATCAATGCATGCTTGTTTTGATATCGAAACACAGCAAAGACACCATCCATCAAAAGTCCCGGCATTACATAGGTGAACAAACTCAACAGTCCATGTGAGCCGATCACTCCCGTCGTGATGGCCAAGATCGCCTGGATGATCGTGGCCAAGGTCGCACTACCCATCTTGGGAACGACCAACGCAGCAACCACGATAAACATCATGTACAGACCCCCACCCACAGAACCACCGGGGATAAACAAAGGCCCGGTGATCAAATGGACCAAAGGAGTCAAAACCGGCTTGATCGCGATCCCCAACGCCGCACAACCGGCGATAAAAACCAGTTCAAAGATCGTGAATCGATCCAGATGCTTTCTCATTATGTGATTATGATCTTGACCAACTGGCGAATCCAGAAGTTTCCGGTGAAATTTCCAGCAAACATCCACATCGGTCCGTCTTCTTCAGACAATGGTTCTCCCTCATTGAAAAAGGCCAAGATCGTAAGTGGATCATCATACATGGCTTGATCGTATGTTTGACTGTATCCATCTTCTGCTTCTAATGATACAACCTCAGGATCGACATCAAGATATGTCAGCACATCTTTTAGCAAGATCCCTTTGACTTGATAAACAAATTCTGTCCCATCTCTGCCGATACGAGTGATGGTTTCTTCGACAAACGGCATTTTGTTGAAATCAGCTTCTGTCAAGGTCGTGTCGACGAGTCCACTTACACTCAAACTTACTTCAAAATCGATCACGATCGCATCTTCATCGACACTAGGTACACAACCAAAAAGCACAGTCATTAGCAAACTGATGCATAAACCACGAATGACGTTTCTCATATTTCCTCCACAATTGAAAAAACCTTGCCAACATGGAAAGGAACATGTATCCTTTCCACATTGGGAGGCA
>CALFEZ010000172.1 GCA_937957895.1 uncultured Erysipelotrichaceae bacterium | reverse complement strand
ATTTTCATTTCGAATGGACAATGTAAACACGATATCGACATATTGCCTATGCAATAATGTGTTCCCGAGTGACTTTACTACATCCACCCCCAAAGATACGGCAACCTGATTCGCTTTCAATCGCAGCAATGGAGCATCTTTGGTTTCATCCATATCTTCGATCGCATCCTCAAAGAAGAACATGCCTCTAAAAAGATGTGTTTCAAAAGCCACTACTTTGCCGATGATGTCTTCTTCTTTTAGTAATACATTGTTCGGAATGGTGTTTTGAGGCATCGCGATCGTCATGATGTGGTCTTTCGTGATTCTCTCTCTGGGGTGCATCATTTTGCTGACCACCACCACGTCCACGGTTTTTGAGAGCGTTTTGATGATGATCATGCTGCCACTTATGTTGAGCAGGACAAACAACCCAATGCTGATAACGATGATCGATTTCTTCTTATTGTCCATATTGGATCTCCTGTATCATTGCTTTATCTGATCGGATGGTGATGGGATACCAAGACATGTTTTCCTTTACTTCCACTACCGTTCGTATCAGCAACGGATCGTCACTAAATCCCATCAGATGCAATGTTGCCATATCGAACTGAGTCAGTGAGTACGATACATATCCTTCAAAGATCTCCAAAGCTTGGTCTTGATCACATTGTGACACACTGCATGCTGCGATGGTTGCCCGCAAAGCTTGTTTATGAGCTTGTACCACATGGTTTCTTGTGTGTTCATACTGAAACATCCATGCCAATCCCATGATCATTACAGTCATATGCATCCAAAGCACCGCACTCATGATGATCCCCTTCATATACCACCTCACAACCCATCATTGAAAAAAAAACAACATGTTCCTACATGTTGTTATAATATCGTTTGAATCAAATAAATCAGATAACTGATCAAGAGCAAATATCCCTGCCATTTGTAAAACCGCTTTTTGATCAGTGCTGGTACTATCGTGATCATCATAAACCACAAACTAAATGGTATGTCGGTACTGATCGTTTGAGGAC
>CALFEZ010000171.1 GCA_937957895.1 uncultured Erysipelotrichaceae bacterium | reverse complement strand
CCCCTTCTACTACCAAATCTTCATGATACAGTTCGAAGCGTTCGCTATCTCGATTGAAATAATACAATCTCAAAACATCTCCCAGACGATACATATCAGCAACATATATTCCTACCTGAGTACCATTTGGCAAGGTTGGATTGGATTCAAAGTTTAGGATCTTGCCTAAAGCATGATTGGTAAGCTCGGCATAAAGTTCACTGCGGGTCGATTCAAACACCAAGTTGGTGTTGACCATGCTGGTTTCATTGATCTGTGACCCGACAAATTTCCATTGATATAGAGGAACTCCCTCAGAAACAACTTGTTTGATAAAAAGTGTTTTTCTGGCTGCTTTGAGTGCATTGAGTATTTGCGGAGTCACCATGCCACTTGGATCAGCAAATGCAGCAAGTTCGTCGGATTGGACACGATCAAGTGCTTCGATCAGCGTATCAAATGGTACGGTTGGAGCAGATCCGCTTCTAAAGACAAACACAGTATACGTTTTCTCATCACCGCTCTCGGCTTTGACATTGAAAAGGATCTCATTTTGACCTATCTGAAGTGCAGGATTGATGATTTCCAGTTCTGCCTTTTCATCTTCCAATGTTGCATCCACCTCAACTTCTTCGACCAGGTTGTCGACTTCACAGTTGTATGCAAGTACTTCGACCGAGAAGTCGATCTCACATCCTTCCACCGTCAGTGAGGCGAGGTTATTGTTTTTGGATAATTCTCCGGCATTGCCATCGGCATCCCTTCGCACCACATTGACACGATATGTTCGACGTGCTCCACTTTCAGCAGTTACCACGATGTTGAACTCATTGCTGTAGATGTCCAGGTTTTTGTTTCCGGTACCAGATACCCGAGCTTTGGAATCCTCTGCTGCGGCAGCGATATTGACGGATGTGACCTCATGATCCACGATGACGGTATAGGATGTGGTTGTGCGTCTGAAGTTGAGTGATCCGGGGGTAACAGACAAAGACCTTAGGTAGTTGTTGGTTGATTTTGGGGCATTGTGGGTGATGGTTCTTGTACTTCGTGAACCGGAGAATGTTGCATTTCCCGCTACGTTTGAACCAACCACATCTTCAAAGGCAACCGATGCTGTCGTTCCCACTGCGAAGTTGCTTGTGGCTCTGAAAGTGACTCTTACAATACCTTGATTGCCACTTATTCCCGTCGATGAGTTGAACAAGATATTGAACACACCTGTAGTCGGGTTGAAGTTACCAAGTCCTTGCTGCAAGAACGTATGACTTACATAGGTTAGTTTGTTGTCAAATCTCACTCTGCCTTGGATGCCTCCCAAAGCAGTGGAAGAATTGAAATTGAATGTCAAAACAATGTTTTGACCTGTTTCAAATGAAGATGTTCCACTGATGGAAGTACTAAAGTTGTTCGCTTTGGGAACGATCGTGGTGAGCGTCAGTACGAGCATCACCGTCAAAAATATCGTGATTCTTTTCATGTTTACTCCAATCCTGCTAATTTACGAGATAGCATTACCAAATCCGAGATATCGAACTTATTATCCTGATTAACGTCAACTGCCATTCTTTGAATATCTGTCATATTTTGAAGACCGGCAAGCATTCTGCTCATCATGACAAGATCAGAGATATCAACCTTGCCATCTCCATTGGCGTCTCCCAAAATATACTTTTGGACTATAAACCTTACTTCTGTTCTATTTCCTGCCTGATCGGTCACGATCAGGACATATTCTCCGTTTGCTGTTACTTTGCTTCCTGAAGTAAATGCGTTGCCATTGAGTGTTGCCGTTCCTTCGTTGAATGTGATGGTCACATCCACGGTGTAGGTTTGATTGTTTGCAACTCCGCTTACGATCGGTGCTGTTTTGTCGATCCGTGCTGTTTTTGTCGGTGATGCAGCGGAAGTGTTTCCGGCATTGTCGATCGTTCTGGCAACCACTTCGGTTTGTCCTTCAACCGAGATGGTAAATGGAACCGTGTATCTTGTCCATGCTGTCCATGAACCACTGTTGAGTCGTGTGCGATACTCAGTTCGATTGACCCCGCTTTGACCATCTGTCCCGGAAGCTATGGTCACGGTAACGTTTTGGTTGGTCCAAGCTTCAGTGGATAGTGTCACACTTGGAGCGGTAGGAACTGTCTTATCGATACGGATGATCTTGACATCCGACAGTTCGGATACATTGTCAGCCTGATCGGTGTTTCTGGCTCTGACATGTGTGATGCCTGCGTCAGAAATCTCAAATGGAACACTATACGTTGTCCATTCTGACCATGTATCACCACCATCGGTGCTGATTTGACGTTCGATCGTCTTGATACCGCTAAGGTTATCCGATCCTGGTGTAATGGTGATGATCACGGCTGTATTGGTCCAGTTTTCATTGGACAACGTCACAGTCGGAGCATTTGGCGATGTTTTGTCGATCTTCACGACAAATGTTCCACTGGTGGTATTGCCTGCTGAGTCAGTGGCGACATAAGCAATGGATGTTGTTCCTTCTGCCTCAAAGTTCAAGGTGACGGTTGCTGTAAAATCGATGATATCGATCTCTTCACCATCGACGATAAAGCTTGTTAAAAACTCATCGGTCGCAGTAAATGTAACACTGACGTTTTGGTTGGTCCATGTATCTGTCAGATACTGAGTCTCATCTTGCTTGACTCCTGTCACTGTCACCAACGGTCCTTCGATAAGCAATGTGATCGTTGCCGTGAAGTTATCTGACCAGTTGCCTGCGACATCCTTATATTGAACTGCTACAGTTTGAAGCCCTTCAATATCTGCCAGTGTATGTTCGATGATGTCCGTGAATGTGTCAGTAGGATCGATGGATACTTCCAGACCTTCAGAGGCATCGCTGCCATTGGCTACACGATAGGCTATCACCCCATTCAGATCAGTCGCTGCTAGATGCAGCATGACATCACGACTGTTGGTGAAGTTATCATCACCATTGATCTGCAATGTTCCGGTCGGTGCCGTTTGATCGAGCTTGAACTCGATCGATTTGAAGGTTTCTGTATTTCCGGCAATATCGACACTGCGATAGCGGACGTTGTATTGGCCATCCTGATCGAAAAGGACAGGGCTGGTATATGTGATCCAGTCGGTGCCATTGAGGCTATATTCCGTGCGTAGAATACCGGATAGTGGATCGGTAGCTGACAATGTCAAGGTAACATCCGAAACATACCAACTGGACAAGCCATCCGGTGTGATCGGAGACAAGGTAGCTGTGGTATTCGGGTTGGTCCTGTCGATCTTGACAACGAACGTTCCACTGTTGGTGTTGTCCGCAGCGTCCTTGGCTACGTATGTGATGGTTCTGGTTCCTTCGCTTGTAACGCTGATCAACTGCTGAGCGCTCGTTAAAGAAACAGCTGGATCGTAGACTTCCTCGCCGTCAACGATAAAACTGACCAGATTTGGATCATTTGCCACAAGCGACACGGACACATTTTGATTTGTCCATGTATTTTGGATGTATAAAGTGTTGTCGGCTTTTCTGGCTGTGATGGATACTTGTGGTCCGGATGTCAACAGGGTGATGGTAGAACTGATGTTGTTGGACCAGTTTCCGGCAACATCCTGATATTGAACACTTACGGTCTTGACACCATCATTGTCTGAAAGAATGTGTCCAACCGTCGTTTCAAACGGTGTTTCCGGAGTGATCAATATTGGTTCAGCTGTACTTGCATCTGTTCCATTTGCGACCCGGTAAGCTACGATATTGTTAAGATCACTGGCTGATAGTGTCAGTGTCACATTTGGTGTATTGGTAAACTCATCCCCAGCATTGATCAAAAGTGACCCGGTTGGTCCGGTTTTATCGATCAAAGCTGTTTTTATAACCGAACTGTCAGAAATATTTCCGGCATTGTCGATCGTTATGGCTTCGATGGATGTTTGTCCTTCCGCTGAGATAACAACTGGTGCGGTATATGTTGACCATGAAGACCATGTGCCACCACCCATGCGGGTACGATACTCGGTACGATTGACACCGCTCAAGGCATCTGTTCCGGATGTGATCGTGGCAGTTACGTTCTGATTGGTCCAGGTTTCCGTGCTCAAAGACACACTTGGTGTGGTTGGGATAGTTGTATCGATCAAGGCTGTCTTTATGCTGGAACTGTCTGAGACATTTCCGGCATTGTCGATCGTTCTGGCTTCGATCGATGTTTGTCCTTGAGTTGAAATCGTTACAGGTGTTGTGTATGTTGTCCATGAGGTCCATGTGCCTCCGTCAAGACGAGTACGATATTCTGTGCGATTGACACCACTCAAGGCATCTGTTCCGGATGTGATCGTGGCAGTTACGTTCTGATTGGTCCAGGTTTCCGTGCTCAAAGACACACTTGGTGTGGTTGGTAAAGTCTTATCGATCAAAGCTACTCTTATGACTGAACTCTCTGAGGTGTTTCCGGCATTGTCGATCGTTCTTGCTTCAATGGATGTTTGTCCTTGATCTTCAATCATTACCGGTGCGGTATATGTTGTCCATGAGGTCCATGTGCCACCATCCAACCGAGTACGATATTCGGTGCGATTGACACCACTTAAGGCATCTGTTCCGGGAGTGATCGTTGCAGTCACATTTTGATTGGTCCAGGTTCCCGTACTCAAAGACACACTTGGTGTGGTTGGGATAGTTGTATCGATCAAGGCTATCTCTATGTCTGAACTGCTTGATACATTTCCGGCATTGTCGACTGTTCTCGCTTCAATGGATGTTTCTCCTTCAGCTGAAATAGGTACAGGTGCCGAATAAGTTGTCCATGAGGTCCATGTGCCACCATCCAGTCGAGTACGATATTCGGTGCGATTGACACCACTTAAAGCATCTGTTCCGGATGTGATGGTTGCTGTTACGTTTTGATTGGTCCAAGATTCGGTGCTTAAAGTGACACTTGGTTTTGTTGGGTTAGTTTTATCGATCTTGAAACTGACCGTTTTGGTCGTTTCAATGTTGCCTGCTGTATCTGTGCTGCGATAGTACACCGTATGATTGCCATCGGTGGTAAACTCGATGCCCTCTGTTGGATAGGTCAACCAGGTGGTACTGCCATCCAGGTTGTACTCGGTCGTCGCGACTCCTGATCCGCCATCGGTCGCTGCTAAGGTCACCGTTACGTTAGATACATACCAGTCATTGTCTCCATCTGGAGAAGTCGGTGCCAAGGTGGCACTGGTTACCGGAGCCGTGTTATCCAAAACAAACGCAGCGCTGGTAGCCGTGCTGTTGTTGCCGGCACTGTCAGTAGCACGAACATGCAAGTACCAATTGCCATCGCCGGTGCTCAAACTGATGGTTTGTCCACTGGTAAAACTCGTCCATGTCCCATTAGACGGGAAGGTAACACTTTGAGTCCATTGATATTCACTGATGGTGATCGTCGCTGGCGCTGTTGCTTGTAGCGTTACTGTGGTGGATTGTGTCTTTTTCGGAGTCGTATCTCCATTAGGTGTGAATACGATCTCTGGTCCGTCGGTCACGATGTTGGTGATCGAGAAAGTCGTTGATGAAATATTGCCAACAGCATCCTTGACTTGGATGCTCACTGTTTGATTGGTACTAAAGGATTTTTGATTGCTGTCTTGCCAGGTCGCTCCATCATCAAAGCTGTAGCCACCACTCGTGGCGATCCCGCTTTGTCCATCACTGGCGGTCACTGTCAGGGTCACGTTCCCGTTGGTCAATGCCGTTGGATCGGCTGTGACACTGTCGATCGTTGGATTGATCTTGTCGATGAATGTGATCGAAACGTTTTCCACTTCGGAAACGTTTCCGGCTGCGTCTTTGACTTTGATGTTCACTGTTTGATTGCTGGTGAAAGTCTTTTGGTTGCTTACCTGCCAAGTCGCTCCGTTATCAAAACTGTATGCTTCAGCTGCCAGTCCACTTCCACTGTCACTGGCGGTTACTGTCAGGATCACATCCTCTTTCGTCCATGATGTCGGATTGCCGGTCACCTCAGTGATCGTTGGGTTAGTTTTATCGATCTTGAAACTGACCGTTTTGGTCGTTTCAATGTTGCCTGCTGTATCTGTGCTGCGATAGTACACCGTATGATTGCCATCGGTGGTAAACTCGATGCCCTCTGTTGGATAGGTCAACCAGGTGGTACTGCCATCCAGGTTGTACTCGGTCGTCGCGACTCCTGATCCGCCATCGGTCGCTGCTAAGGTCACCGTTACGTTAGATACATACCAGTCATTGTCTCCATCTGGAGAAGTCGGTGCCAAGGTGGCACTGGTTACCGGAGCCGTGTTATCCAAAACAAACGCAGCGCTGGTAGCCGTGCTGTTGTTGCCGGCACTGTCAGTAGCACGAACATGCAAGTACCAATTGCCATCGCCGGTGCTCAAACTGATGGTTTGTCCACTGGTAAAACTCGTCCATGTCCCATTAGACGGGAAGGTAACACTTTGAGTCCATTGATATTCACTGATGGTGATCGTCGCTGGCGCTGTTGCTTGTAGCGTTACTGTGGTGGATTGTGTCTTTTTCGGAGTCGTATCTCCATTAGGTGTGAATACGATCTCTGGTCCGTCGGTCACGATGTTGGTGATCGAGAAAGTCGTTGATGAAATATTGCCAACAGCATCCTTGACTTGGATGCTCACTGTTTGATTGGTACTAAAGGATTTTTGATTGCTGTCTTGCCAGGTCGCTCCATCATCAAAGCTGTAGCCACCACTCGTGGCGATCCCGCTTTGTCCATCACTGGCGGTCACTGTCAGGGTCACGTTCCCGTTGGTCAATGCCGTTGGATCGGCTGTGACACTGTCGATCGTTGGATTGATCTTGTCGATGAATGTGATCGAAACGTTTTCCACTTCGGAAACGTTTCCGGCTGCGTCTTTGACTTTGATGTTCACTGTTTGATTGCTGGTGAAAGTCTTTTGGTTGCTTACCTGCCAAGTCGCTCCGTTATCAAAACTGTATGCTTCAGCTGCCAGTCCACTTCCACTGTCACTGGCGGTTACTGTCAGGATCACATCCTCTTTCGTCCATGATGTCGGATTGCCGGTCACCTCAGTGATCGTAGGAGCGATTTTATCTATATTTAATATTTCGATAACACTGACATATTCATTATCGAGGTTGTCCTTTGCATAGACTGTATAAAAACCATTGGCTGCTACTGAAAAAGCACCAATACCTTCACTGTTTAATGCTAAGTCAGTAGATGCTATTACAGCAAAATCAGCAACAACACGTTCACCTACTGCCCATTTTGCTGAAACGATTGTTTCACCTTCATATAAAGTAATCGTAGCTGTGATCGTGACATCTCCGTTTGTCCAGACTTCCTCAAGTGGATCTTGAGTGAGTGCTATGGAAATCGGGCCACTATCGATCCCAACTCCCGGATCATCCTCAGCATAAATACCTGAAAACTGGATATTAAATAAAACCAATGCCATCGAGATAGTGAGTTTAATGATTTTCTTCACAATATGCCCCCTCTTCAACAGGTATATAGTACGATCATACAGACCAAGTCGTGATGATCCCATGTGTGTTATTGATTTTGTGGTCCAAAAAAACGAGTAACTGTAATCTCTAATCATTATACAATAAATCAGCTTCATAACAAACATTTTTACGCCTGAAACAATGAGTGTCCCATTTAAGATGCACTCTTTGAAACCGACTTGAAAACAAAGAAAAAACAATGCAGATGATGCGTGTTATTTGTTATTTGCATCACAACATCTGCACTGTTTCCGTGTTGTTTAATTTTGTTTATTATGACCTGAACGATCTATTATACATCTAAAGTTCTATGATGCCTCTGGCTTCGATATACCCACGATATCCCTGAGGTTCCAACTGAAAGCGGATCATCTCATCATCCCAACGATACCCATACAAGGTCGGATCGAAGGTTTCGATCGCATCCCACAGTTCGCCGATGGCTTCTTTGAACTGTTCATCCTCATAAGGTTGACCTTGAAAGATCATCAGTTTTTGAACGGGAAGCTCCATCACTTCAAATCCCTTGGGGATCTCACGCTCATCTTTTAAGCTGATTTCCACACCTTGCACATACGTTGAGGTTCCGGGTTTTACTAGCGATGGAGGTAACCAGTATCCTGCAGGTTCAAATAAGGTGTCCTTCATTTCTACCAGGATATCCCACACATCACAACCTACCTCATCTGCATATTCAAAGTAATGAGTGGCTTTGATACCCGGTCTGTAAACAAGCTTTCGTTTGGGTCTTTCAACTACTTGGGTAAATATTGTCGCAACTTTTCTTTTGGTTTTCATATCCGGTGCTCCTTTGGATCGATCGAGGTAATGTTCTTTGAGCTGAAGCGGCATAAACAACGAAACTGGCTTTTGACTTTGTTGATACTTTTTGGGATTGATGCCAAAGCGTTTTGAAAACGCTCGCGTGAATCCTTCATGCGAGTCAAAAACAAAATCCAATGCCACATCCACGATCTTGCGATCTTCACTAATGATCTCGCTGGCAGCCATCGACAGTCGGACATCACGGATGTATTGAAAAGGTGTCATCCTGACTACTTCCTTGAACATCCTTGAACAATGCCACTGTGAATAGCCACATGCTTTTGCCAGATCGTTGAGTGTGATCGTTTGATGCAGATGCAAATGAATGTAATCCTTCATGCTCATGACTGCTTCGATGTGCTCATTGGATGTCATCTCATCACCTCGACTTTATCATAGCAAGCCCACGTTATGATTTCTTGACATGGATTGCGATAATATGAACGACCCAAAGAAACAGTGCTTGTTTCCTATTTCTTTTTGAACAACTTCCCTACCATTTTACTGACATCATCCATGATATCACCGTCTTTGTCAGCGTCCAAAAACTGGGTTGCCATTTTCATCAGATCATTGGATGAGCTTTTGTTTAGCAAAGCTGTCACCATTGGCAGCATCGATGTCAAACCGCTGGCATCCACTTGTTGAGATTGTTTCTGTTTTCCCAATGCCCCCAATAACATCGGTGCCAGCTGACTCATGATCCCATCCACCTGATCAGTTTTGATACCGGCAGAAGAAGCGATCTTGCTTTCGACTACTTTGGATCTTGATCCAAGGACATGTTGAAGGATCTTGTTGCCATCTTGTGTATCAACATTCTTTAAAAATCCCATGATGTCATCGATTGGATCATCTTTATGATCATCGAGTGCTTTGGCAAGTGACTGCGCTCCTTTGGGATTTGCTGCGTTTTTTTCCATGGCTTGCAGCAAGGTAGGCAATCCAAACTCAACGACTTTTTTCACAGCATCAGGAGAAGCCTTGGACTGATTGGACAAACGATCCAATACTTTTGGATCTTGTAGTTGCTGAAACAATGATAGTACATCCATGATAAATCCCTCCTTGATTTCATTATACTCCTGTTTAAACAAAATAACCGCTGGGCGGTTATTCTTTTTTATATCGGATAAACGATGTTGGTTTGACTTTTGGAATATTCCCAAAGGAATGCTTGATGTGTCTGATCAGAGGCGATCTTGTTGAGTTTTTCCAGTTTGATCAGATTGCCCTGATTGGCTTTGGAGCGATGCGGACCGTAGTAGTTGCCGCTAATGGCATCCGGATCGATGCAGGCAGTGATGATTGCCTTGGCTCCATGCTCCGCTGTTGCCAAGAATCTTCCAAACAGATTGAACATGTTGGATAGGATCGTGTTTTGTTTGTCCCTATCAAACAACCCCGTTTTGGCCACTCCCGGATGGGCTGCGACCACGATGATGTTTTTACCGGCCATTTGGATCCGTTTGGACAGTTCCAGGGTAAACAGAACGTTTGATAATTTGGACCTTGCATAGCTTTTAAAGGGAGAATACCCACCTTTTTCAAACATGAAATCATCCGGATCGACATTGCCTTGCAAATACGCTTTGCTGCTGACATTGACGATGCGAGAGCTGTCATCCAACTTCTCAAACAACAATCCCGTCAACACATAATGTCCCAGATGATTGACGCCGATCTGACTTTCAAACCCATCTTTGGTTTTGCCATAGGGTACTGCCATGATTCCGGCATTGTTGCATAGGATGTCGATACGATCGACTTTGTTTTGGATGGTGATGGCTGCCTGCTCGATCGAACCAATATCCGACAGGTCCAACTGCACCACTTCGATGGTGGCTTGTGGATAGGCAGTGAGTATCTCCGCTTTGGCTTTTTCACCTTTTTGAATGCTACGGGAACACAAAAAGACATTGGCTTTTTTTGAGGCAAAAAACTCGGCCGTTTCAAATCCGATCACTGAGCTGGCACCGGTGATAACGATGTTTTTTTGACTCAGATCCGGATAGACAAGTGTTCTAAAATCGATCATGATCTCTCCTCCTTTTTATCGATAATTATAGTCAGCCATGCGACCTTACTCAAGTTATCTGCCATGATTTTGGTAGTTTGCATTGAAAATATGGCACTTTATCGTGGTCATATACCCAAAATCATGCATTTAGTGTAGAATATACTTTGCATTATACGTTTACCATTTTAAGAGGATACCATTATGACACTTACTCAGATGCTGAGGAAAAACAGAAAACAGTTTGTCTTCTATATGATCGGAGCCCTGA
>CALFEZ010000170.1 GCA_937957895.1 uncultured Erysipelotrichaceae bacterium | reverse complement strand
ACCAAGGCAACGTTGAACGTTTTGCAAACTATCTTAAGACATTTGCCGATGAAACACAGTTTGTTGTGATCACTCACCGTCCGGGAACCATGTCACTGTGCGATGTCCTTTATGGAGTCACGATGCCTGAAGATGGTGTCAGTGAAATGATTCGAGTGCAACTGATAGATGCTATGAAAATGAGTGAAGAAGGAGAAGAAGTGCATGGCGTTTCTTGGTCAATTAAAGCAGACATTTTTGAAAAAGAAGGACAAAGACGCCTACATCACCGGATTAACAAAATTCAAAAAGCAAACGGATCAGGTGTTTGCCGGTTTGTTTCGATCGGATAGAGTGATCGATGAGTCATGGTATGAAGATGTGATGATCGCCTTGATCCAAAGCGATGTCAGTCTGTCGACCGCAAATGGCATCATCGATGATCTAAAGAAGGCCATCAAGCGTTTGAATGTATCGGACATGGAGTCGATCAAATCGGTTTTCATGGAAGTGTTATCTGATTTCTATGGGGATTTTCCTCTCGATGTGATGATGAGCGTGGACGGTCCGACAGTGATTCTGATCGTAGGAGTCAATGGAAGCGGAAAGACCACGAGCATCGCAAAACTCGCAAACAAATACCAAAAAGAGGGCTTTCAGGTAGGAGTTGCAGCTGCTGATACATTTCGAGCCGGTGCCGTAGAACAACTCAGATTATGGACAGAAAAGATCGATGCCACTTTCATCGGACCTAACCATCATACTGATCCAAGTGCAGTGTTGGTCGATGCTGCCCGTATCGCAAAAGATAAAAACCTTGACATACTGCTTTGTGATACTGCAGGAAGACTGCAAAACAAAAGCAATCTGATGACGGAACTTAATAAAATGTTTCGGGTACTGGATAGAGAGATCCCGGGTGCACCTCACGCGATATGGTTGGTTCTTGATGCAACTACCGGACAAAATGGTCTTAATCAAGCCAAAGTATTCATGGAAGTATGTTATGTCGGCGGCATCTTTTTGACGAAACTGGATGTTTCTGCCCAAGTTGGTGTCATCTTGACGATCAAACATGAAACAGACATTGTTGTCATCTTTGTCGGAATGGGTGAGAAAATCGATGATCTATACACCTTTGTCAAAGAAGCATATCTATACA
>CALFEZ010000169.1 GCA_937957895.1 uncultured Erysipelotrichaceae bacterium | reverse complement strand
GACCATCCCCGTGTCCTGACACATGGGAAGACCCTGGTTATGGGCCAGTTCGCTGTTTTCCATCAATACTTTCAGGATGGTTTTTCCGATGCCTTCTTCTTTTTCCATGGCTTTGGATAAAGCCAGTTCCATTTCAGGGGAATAACGGGATTGGATGCTGATGCATGCTTCTTTGACGGCATCAAAGATGTGCTTACTCTTGATCTTTCTCATTGTTTTCCACCATTTCTTTTTCTTTTTGTTTTTTGATCAGCAATTGTCTACCTGAGATGCCTGGTCGTGTCAAATGTTTGGAACTGAGTATGATATCGAGTTCTTTTTCGCTGATCAGATTGCTTTCGATCAGCACATCTCGCAGTTTTCTTTTTTCCACCAAAGCCTGTCTGGCGATCTTGGAAGCATTGGCATATCCGATGTGCGGAGCGACAGCCGTGATCGATCCGATCGAGTTTTCCACCAGTTCATTGCATCTGGCAACATTGGCGGTGATGCCGTCGATCGCATGGATGCGAAGTGTGTGGATCGCATTGGTGAGTGTTTCGATCGATTCAAACAACTTAAAAAAGATCACCGGTTCAAAGACATTGAGTTCAAGCTGACCGGCTTCAGCTGCTTTAAGGATGCTGACGTCGTTTCCAAAGACATTAAAGCATACCTGATTGGCTACTTCCGCAATGACCGGATTGACTTTTCCGGGCATGATCGATGATCCCGGTTGTCTTTCCGGAAGATTGATCTCCGCAAAGCCGGTGTTGGGACCAGAAGCCATCAAACGCAGATCATTGCACATCTTAGAAAGATTGACCGCCAGTGTTTTTAACGAACTGCTTGCCCATACAAAAGCATCGACGTTGCGGGTGCTGTCGATCATGTCTTTGGCAGAAGTCAAAGACAGACCGGATATCTGACTTAGTTCTTTGACCACGACCCGACGATAGCGCTCATCGGCATTAAGACCGGTGCCGATGGCGGTAGCACCCATGTTGACGTAACGCAGATCGGCAAAAGCGAACTTGATGCGCTTGATGTCTCGGTTGAAGGAAGTGGCAAATGCGCGGAACTCCTGTCCCAACTGGATCGGGATGGCATCCTGAAGGTGAGTGCGTCCCATCTTGAGCACGTTTTCAAACTCCTCGGATTTCTTTAACAACGAGATCTGCAACAACTGCAGCTCATGCAAGCATTGTTTGTACAAAAACAAAGAGGCCAAACGACCGGCGGATGGATATACATCGTTGGTGGATTGACCAAAATTGATATGATCGTTAGGGTGGATGTAGTCATATGTACCGATCGGTTTTTTGGCATAAAGAGCAGCCTGATTGGCGATGACCTCGTTGGCATTCATGTTGACGGAGGTACCGGCTCCGCCTTGGATGGCATCAGTTACAAACCACTTGTCCAGTTTGCCATCGATCACATCCTGGGCGGCTTTGACGATGTATCCATGACGTTTTTTGTCCAAAAGACCGGCTTGAAGATTGGCATTGGCACTGGCAAGCTTGATCATGCCCAACGCTTTGATCATCTCTTTATGGATCGGTCGGTTGGTGATTGGGAAGTTTTCGATGGCTCGTTGGGTCTGAGCCCCATATAAAGCATCGATCGGTAATTCAACGATCCCTATGGAATCCTTTTCGATGCGAACATTCTGCGTCATATGCACTCCTTTGTTTGTATCTTTTCAATCCTATTTTAACATACCCCTATTTAGTTTTGACGTTTGTTTAGCACCTTTTGAAAAAATGAAGTATAATATATCCGAACACACACATTCCAACATCGTAACTCATCAAAAGAGGGAGTGTTGTATGCATATCCGAGTGGCACATCATCTGTTTACCGATACACGATTTCGTCGTGGTTTTGATTATGTCAATTGGGGACTGGTGCTCAACAAACCACAACAGCATCCACACGTGTATGAGTTTACGGTCATGGGTACCAAAGAGTATCACACCAGCATCACGGTGGATGATGTGGGGCATTTGCTTTCGGCAACGTGTGATTGCAAAGGCGGAAGATACTGCAAGCACCTTGCTTCGTCATTTATCTTGCTTTCTCAGCAGAAAAAGCAGTTGTATATGATGCAGCCATATTTGGATATCCCGGAAGATTTCAATGATCAGGTATACAATATCAGTATTCATTATCGAAACATCATCCAAACCTGCATGTTGGCTCTTGATCATGCCAAAGTCCAGGAAAGCACCGATGTGCTTTTTGAAGCGTATGAGTTTTACATGGAACAGATGGAATGGCTCATCGATCATGGATTTTATGAGCATGCACTGGAGCTGTTTGAGTGGATGATGGATGAATTTGTCAGCTACTGGACAAGCACCAACAACGATTGTCAGGAAATGGACTTCTTTAAAAAGCAAACGCAGTGGCTCGACGCATTGATCGATGCCTCCAATATCGATCCTTTGCGTATCATCAACGATGTCTTGCTTTGGTTGCAGCTTTATCCTGAGATGGATGATGCCGTGATCAATGACTGGCTTGTGCTTTTAAGTGTATATGGAAAAAATGACGATCTGAGCGATGATCTGCGACTACTGTATGAGCAGGCCAAAGACAGCATCGAAGACGATATGACATTGGTAGAAGCATCTTACTTCTATGATCATCATCGCAATCACACAAGATCCTACGATCTTGATACGATCAAAAAGTATCCCAAGATCATTCGACATCAGGTAGAACTGGCGATGGAAAATGATTTGCTTGAGCATGCACTGACATTGATTTTTACCCAGATCCAATCACGACCAAAATACGAAGACATCCCATGGGTAAGTCTTTGGGTTTACATCAAAGAGAAACAGGAAGACGAAGCAGGCCTTAAAGAAGCGCTGAGGTGGTTGTTTTATTGCGGGGAGACCAATGGTTATCATCAGCTAAAAGCAATGGTCGATCGTCGGATCTGGAAACAGGAAGTCGATGTCATGCTGCAGCAGTATGAGCAAGGTGTCTTTTCTGATTGGACCTATCGTCAGCTTTTGGTGCTTGAGCATGAGTGGGATCGATTAAAAGCGCATATCAAAGAACATCCTTGGTTTATCAGTCAGCTCAACAAACACTTGATCGATGTCGATCCGGATTTTGTTTATGAGTATCTCAAAGAGTGGATCCATCTGCGATATCGGGAGTTCAAAGACTGGGAAAGTCTGCAGCCATGGATCACGCTGTTTGCTTCATACTTCAGTGAAGAGCAGGGATGGAACCTTGTAAAAGAACTAAAAGAACATCCGTCATGATGTTCTTTTTTGATGTATAATGATTGTCATGGACACGATCAAAAACACGCTTCAAAACAAAACCACTTCACTGACTTGGTTTTTTGTTTTGATGTTCATCGAAATGATGTTTGCCAATCTGGCACATCCTGCGACGCCGTTTTTGATCCAACAGCGTATGCTTCCCAACTATACTTTCGGTTTTGCTTTTTCTGCTATGGCATTCACCAACTTTTTGTTTTCACCGTTTTGGGGCATGATCAGCAATCGTTATGGCCGCATGACGGTGTATTTGATAGGGTGTCTTGGATATGCATTGGGTCAGGTAGGATTTGCGTTGGCCATGTCTTTTTGGATGTTGATCGCAGCCAGACTGGTCGCCGGGTTTTTTGTGGGAGGCGTCATGGTCATGCATTTGACGGTCGTGATGGATTACTCCACCAAAGAAGACCTTGCCAAAAATCTGACGATCCATGCCACGGTGTTTACGATCTCCGGTGCAGCTGGGTATCTGATCGGTGGATTTATCGGAGATGTGTCACTGCCGTTGCTTTTTACCGTACAGGCAGTCGGGTTGGCATTTAGCGGTATATTGGCATATGTGACATTTCGTCAAATCCCGATCGATGAATCAGAGAAACTTAAAAAACATCATTGGTATGAGGACTTCAATCCTTTGTACGCATTTAAAAAGTCATACAAGATCATGACTTGGTCGTTGTGGATCTTTATGATCATCGTCTTCTTGTCTCAGGTCGGATCGATCGCTTTCGATCAGAGTTTTAACTTCTACATCCGTGAGCAGTTTGGATTTCCGCCTTCAGCCAATGGCATGCTCAAAGCTGCGTTTGGTTTGTTGTCATTAATCGTCAACATGACGATTGGTCTGTATCTGGTACGTAAGACCCGCCAGCAGAAACCTTTGTTGTTGGTGCTGATCACACTGAGTCTTATCAGTTTGGGATTGTATCTGATCAGTGATCAAGTGTTGTTTTTGATCATGTCGATCATGTTGTTCACACTTAACAGCATCTATGTCATCTTGATCCAAACGATCGCCGGTTCATTGGGCAGAGCGATCGATCATTCGATGTTCATGGGGCTCTTTAATGCCATCAAATCATTGGGGATGATCATGGGATCGAGTTTGGTAGGCATCATCTATGCCATCCAGGCCAACTATTCATTTGTGTTTACAGCCATCAACTTTGCTTTGGGAGCTCTGTTGTTGGGTATTTTTATCCATAGAAAGGGAACAAGCCATCATGAAACCACGTGAACTGTTTTTTGTCTTTGTTTGTGTCAGTGTCATCAGCATGATATTGATCGATCATGCCGGTATTTTTTCGTATTGGGGACGTTCAGCCCTCAAGATCATGATGTTTGGCATCATTCCGGCCATGATCATCAGCAAGACCCACACATGGACCACGATTTTCTCAAAAGGGAGATATCTGAAACATGTGTTGTTGTTGGGGGCTCTGATATTTCTGGTGGTGTTGCCGGGGTATTGGCTGCTGGATGGGATCATCGCCTTTGATCAGGTTCCGGATGCGCTTGCACAAAATGTCGGAGTAACTCTGGACAACTTTCTTTGGGTTTTCATTTATATCGTTTTGATCAACGGCCCCTTGGAAGAGTTTTTCTTTCGCTACTTCATGCTCAACCGACCTTATGACATCCACCCTATGATCATGGCCTGGATCAGCAGTTTTCTATTTGCCATTTATCATGTAGGCATGTTGTTTTCGATGTTTCATTTTTCAGTGTTTCTGTTGGCCATCGCAGGGCTGATGATCGTAGGGTTGTTCTTTATCTGGATAAATCAGAAGTCCAAAGGAATTCTCTACTCCGTTTTATTGCACATGTTTGCCAATGGAGCGATCAATCTGGTCGGTTGGATCATTCTGCTGCAACATCAAGGGTCCCTTTGATATCTCTTTAAGCGGTGATATGCTATAATCATAGGTGGAATAAAGGGGGATAGATCCAGATGAAAGTCAATGTTGAATACCTCGCTCACAGCGGTTATGTCGTCGAAACAGACCATCATGTCATGATTTTCGATTATGTTGATGGCAATCTGCCAAGACACTATTTGGACAATCATAAATACACCGTGTTTTTTGTTACTCATTCTCATGATGATCACTATCATCCAGGCATCTTCAAATATAAAAAGGATGTGATCGTCTCTGAAGATGTGCGCATCCCCATCAAAGAACAAGCTACCATCGTCCGTCCTTTTGATTCTTTGATCCTCAACGGCATCAAAGTCAACGTGTTTGGTTCGACCGATCTGGGAGTCAGCTATTTGGTAAACAGCGATGGCGTGAGCATCTTTCATGCCGGTGATCTCAATGATTGGCACTGGAAAGAAGAATCGACGATCGATGAGATCGAACTCGCTAACTTTCAGTTTCTCAACATCATCGAAGACTTAAAAGACCATGCTGTCGATATCGCCATGTTCCCGGTCGATCCCCGAATGCGAAAAGACTTCGACCAAGGGGCACGCACCTATATCCAAACGATCAGACCAACTTGGTTTTTCCCGATGCATTATGCCGATACCCGATCGATACGTTCGTTTGAGCAGTGGGCATCCAAACAAAAAGGGACGAAAATCGAGATCCCCTTTGAAAATAATCAACGATTTACTTGTGAGGTATGATATGGCAGTCGAACCCTTCAAACAACATCATCCCGTGATCCACCCAACGGCCTATGTCCACCCGACAGCTCTTATCATAGGCAAAGTCATCATCGAGGCAGAATGCTCTATCTGGCCTTATGCCGTGTTGCGTGGAGATCTCGAACCCATCCATGTTGGACGGGGCACCAACATCCAGGAGCATGTCACGATCCATACCAATCTAAATGCACCGGTACGCATCGGAGAATACGTAACCGTAGGTCATCAGGCATGCATCCATGGAGCAATCATCCACGATCATGTTTTGGTAGGAATGGGCAGCATGTTGTTGGACAATGCAGAGATCCACACGGAATCGATCATCGGAGCCAAAGCTCTGATCACAGCGGGGAAAGTGGTGGAAGCACGTTCTTTGATGCTGGGAGCACCGGCCAAAAAGATAAGGGACGTCACGGATCAAGAAATCCTGGCAACCAAAGAAAATGCACGTGAATATTTACGGTTGATGAAAGAACATCAGGAGTGATACACATGATCAAAGGCATTATTTTTGATTTGGATGGTACATTGTTGGATACCATCGAGGATCTGGCAGACAGTGTAAACGCAGCTTTAAGTGAGGTAGGGAAGCCTGGACATGATACTGCAAAAGTCCAGTCTTTTGTTGGAAATGGCATGGTAAGACTGGTAGAACGAGCTTTGGGTGAGCCATTTGATCCCGAGTTGGTCGAGCAGGTACTGGCACGCTTTAAAGAGCATTATGCACGGCTTTACACCAACAAAACCGTACCATATCCCGGTTTGAAGGACGTGGTGGACATCTCAAAGGCATGGGGGCTAAAACTGGGAGTGTGTTCCAACAAGGCAAACAAGTATGTCAAGCCACTCATCGATCTGCATTTCGGTTCTGAAACATTTGATTTCGTACTGGGAGAAGTCGATTACATCCCACGCAAACCCGATCCGGCTATGGCTTTGGAAGTGGCTGCCAATATGGGAGTCAGACCTTCAGAGTGTCTGTATGTGGGAGACTCCACAGTGGATATCCAGACCGGCAAAGCAGCGGCCATGCCGGTATGTGCCGTCAGTTACGGCTTTCAAAGTGAAGCACTTTTAGAGACGTTTGAACCTCACTATATGGTACATGACGCCGATGGATTGCTTGGGCTGATCAAAGCCCTGATTTGACATATGAGGATCTTCTTTATGGAAGATCTTTTTTGATGGGTTTTTTGTGAAAACGCTTTCAAAAATCAAGTGCGCTTGGTATAATGAGTGTATCAGAAAGGATGTTTACTCATTGATGCTGATCAGTAACTTTCTTCTTATGATGATAACCCATGCAGCCATAAAGGCCGTTTTGTGATATTTGGTCCAAACGGTTTTTTTACATAAAGGAGGAAATATATGGAAAAGTATGCATATATGGAAAAGTATGGCTATGAACAACTTATTTATTTGTATGATCGTAATTCAGGTTTGAAAGGTGCGATCTGCATCCACAACACAACATTGGGTCCTGCTTTGGGCGGAACGCGTGTGTGGGAGTATGAATCGGAAGATGATGCGATCTATGATGTTATGCGCTTGGCGCGTGGCATGACCAAAAAAGCTGCCTGTGCAGGATTGAATCTTGGGGGCGGAAAGGCAGTGATCATCGGCAATTCCAAAAAACTAAAAGCAGACACCGTCAAAAGAGAAGCATTCTGGAGAGCATTTGGACGATATGTCGACTCTTTGAACGGTCGTTATATCACGGCAGAAGACGTCGGGACATCACCTGAGGACATGAACTATGTCAAGATGGAAACCAACCATGTGCTAGGTTTACCGGAAACGTCCGGTGATCCTTCACCATTTACGGCACTTGGAGTACTCAAAGGCATCAAAGCATGCATGAAAGAGGCTACCGGATCTGCAAAGCTGCAGGGAAAAACCATCGCTGTTCAAGGTGTAGGCAGCGTTGGCACGTATCTATGTGATTATCTTCATCAGGAAGGTGCGCATCTGATCATCTGTGATGTCGATCAGGAAAAGACCGAAAAAGTCAAAAACAAGACCGGTGCTAAAGTCGTTGGACCTGATGAGATCTACGATCAACCGTGCGATGTGTTTGCACCGTGTGCCCTTGGTGCCGTCATCCATGAAGAAACCCTCGATCGTTTGCAATGCAGGATCATCTGTGGTGGTGCCAACAACATCCTAAAAGACAGTGCGACCGATGGCAAACTCGTACATGAACGTGGTTTTCTATACGCACCTGACTATGTTGCCAATGCCGGAGGACTGATCAATGTGTATCAAGAGATCCAAGGCTATGATAAAGATGCTGCCATCCGTCAGATCGATCTGATCTTCGATCGGGTGCGTGAGATCCTCCGTGTATCCAAAGAAACAAACACACCGACCTATCTGGTTGCGGACAACATGGCAGAAAACCGCATCAACATGATGCGCAATATCAACAGCATCTACATCAAAGACGGGAAGAAGTATTGATCGATGGCAAAAGGAAGAGTCAGAATCGATACGGACCGATGCAAAGGCTGTGGTCTTTGCGTATCGGTTTGCCCGGTGTCCATATTGGCGTTGGATGCCAACAGCATCAACGTGATAGGCTATCATCCATCGTTTGTGGTGGAACCCGATAAATGCATCGGATGTACTTTTTGTGCGACCATATGTCCGGATGTCGTCATAGAAGTGGAGAGGTTGGACTGACATGAGCAAAATACTGATGAAAGGCAATGAAGCGATCGCTCAGGCAGCGATCCATGCCGGGTGTGAAGCCTTTTTCGGATATCCGATCACCCCACAAAATGAACTGATCGAACACATGGCCAAACACATGCCACGACATGGCAGGGTGTTTGTTCAGGCAGAAAGTGAAGTAGCTGCCATCAACATGGTTTATGGTGCAGCCGGAGCCGGAGGATTGGTCATGACCTCATCCTCTTCTCCCGGGATCGCTCTTAAGCAAGAAGGCATATCCTACTGCGCCGGAGCGGAGCTTGGGTGTGTGATCGTCGCCATCAGCCGCAGTGGTCCGGGTCTTGGAGGGATCCTGCCCGGTCAGGCAGACTACCACCAAGCCGTCAAAGGCGGAGGCAACGGAGATTATCGTGTCATCGTGTTGGCACCAAACAGCGTACAGGAAGCAGCAGACATGGTCCAACAGGCGTTTGTCCTTGCTCAGAAATATCGTAATCCGGTCATGGTACTGGCAGATGGCGTCATCGGTCAGATGATGGAACCGGTAGAAATAAGTAAAACACCGATCGAGATCCTGCCCAAAGAATGGGCAGCCAACGGAAACCATCAACAACGTCAGCATCGCAACATCATCAATTCTCTTTATCTCAATCCCAATGAGTTGGAAGCGCACAATCGCAAACTCATGGAAAAATACAAAACGATCGCAGCCAATGAAACGCAGGTGGAGTTGATCAATGTCGATCATGCCGAGATCGGGATCATTGCTTATGGGACTTCCAGCAGGATCTCACTGGCAGCGATCGACATCGCCAAGTCCCAAGGCTTGGATGTCGGGTTGATCCGCCTTAAGACATTGTGGCCATTCCCTTACAAAGAGATATTGGAAGCGACCAAACACATGAAGTTCGTGCTGGTGGCTGAACTATCGATGGGACAGTTGGTGCAGGATGTCAAAGGTGTCCTCAACAACATCGTGAAGGTAGGATACTATGGTCGTGCCGGAGGCAACATCTTTCAACCGGAAGAATTAATGGAGGCCATCCAAACACAAATGAAGGAGCCTGAACATGACTATTATATTTAAAAAGACAGAAGGCTTGACCGACAAAAACTTCTCCTACTGTCCGGGCTGTACTCACGGTGTCATCCATCGACTGGTGGCCGAAGTACTTGAGGAACTTCATATCCTTGATCGCAGCATTGCGATCGCATCTGTCGGATGTTCGGTCTTCAGCTATGAATACTTCAACACCGATGCTCTTCAGGCAGCTCACGGAAGAGCACCGGCAGTGGCAACCGGAGTCAAACGACTTCATCCAGAGAAGATCGTGTTTACCTATCAAGGAGACGGAGATCTAGCCTCGATCGGAGCTGCAGAGATCGTCCATGCCGCCAACCGCAATGAAAACATCACCGTCATCTTCGTCAACAATGCCATTTACGGCATGACTGGCGGGCAAATGGCACCTACCACACTGCTGGATCAAGTCACGACGACCACTCCAACCGGCAAAGATGCCTTGACGATGGGATATCCGCTTAAAATGAGTGAAATGCTGGCAACGATCGAACATGTGGCGTACATCGAACGGGTGATGACTGCCGATATAAAAAGCATCCGCCAAACCAAAAAAGCGATCCGCAATGCATTTGAGGCACAAATCAACAACGAAGGTTTCAGTATGGTCGAAGTACTGTCCTCCTGCAATGTCGGATGGAAGATGTCACCGGTTGAAGCATTGACCTTTATCAAAGAAAACATGCAACCGGTATTCCCGCTAGGTGTTTACAAGGAGAGAAAACATGGAACATCCAATTAAACTCGTGTGTGCCGGTTTTGGTGGCCAAGGTGTTTTGACAGTCGGTCAATTGGTGGCCATGATCGCCATGAAAAAAAACTATCTCGTAAGTTGGATGCCTTCGTATGGCCCTGAGATGCGTGGTGGTACTGCCAATTGTCATGTGGTCATCAGCAAAGACAAACAACAGTCACCGATCATATCCAACGACATGACCCATCTGTTGGCGATGAATCAGCTTGCCAAAGATAAATTCAAAGACCAACTCACACAAGATGGTGTATGTATCATCCATAAAGCACTGGTCAAACAAGAAAACTATCATCATGAACTGGCGATCGATTTCAGTGCTTTGGCATCAGAGGTCGACAATATCAAAACAGCCAATATGGCTGCTTTTGGAAGTTTGATGGTGGCACTTGAGATCTTCGACATCGAAGAGGGGGAAGCGATCATCAAAGAAAGGTTTTCTGCTTTGGATCCAAAGATGTTGCAAGACAACATCAAAGCATATCATCTTGGAGTCGATGCAGCCCGCTTAGCGATGAGTTGACCAGGCTCTAAACATCTTATACATGATCACGATCAGTGATCCAACGACAAACATCAACACAAAACCATACAAACCGGACAGGATATCAGCAAACTCCATATGTCCGGTTTTGCTTTGATACTGTCCGATCTCAATGGCAAACGCAAGCACGATCGCCACTGTCAATGTATAGATAAAAGAGATGGCTACGACGCTTTTTTTAGCCAGCCAGCGAAAGAAGACATGCACAAACACGAAAATGGCAATGCAAACCAAACCAAATACCCAGAAATGAAGCTGTTTGTCAGTCAAATCGATCTGATAAGCATTGTTGAGTTGGGTGATCCGCTGATGGATCATAGTCATGATACGGATGATCATCCTCAAAAATTCGATCATAGGTTTTCTCCTTGATATGCAATGAAGTATAGCAGACCTAAGCCATCATCACAACAAGATTCATATCACAGGAAATTTCCTGAAAGTTCTGATATAATGGGGCCATGAAGAACAATATGCGAAAGATCCTCAGAATGGTCGGTTACCTGCTGATCGTGGTTGCGATCGGTGTTTTTGGATGGGATTTCTATATCTCTCAAAAAAGCAAAGCCGCCAACAATGAGCTGGTCGACTTCAACAACACCATTATCGAGAACACCATACCGATCTCGGACGATCTGACAGCTGAGGAAAAACTCGAAATCTCGATCAGACAGATCAACAAGGAGTTTTTGGCCATCAACTCCGATTACATAGGCTGGATCGAAGTTCCCGGAACCAACATCAATCATCCGATCGTTTTGGGAAGGGACAATGATTTCTATCTACGCCGCAACTTCAATCGTGAGCGGATCCGCCACGGATCGATCTTTATGGACTATCGCAACAAACCCGACTATTCCGACAATCATACGGTCATCTATGGGCACTCCATGCGTGATGGTACGATGTTCAGAGCATTGGACAACTACAAAAACAGCTCTTACATCAACGGCAGGGAAACATTCACCATACGTACCCTCAAAGGGTATCGAACCTATCGCATCTTCTCTGTTTATTTAGTTGATGCTTCTACCACTACACTGGATATCCCAGCCAATGGCATGAATGTTCGTTCTTTGATCGATTTCTATCGATCGAAATCGCGATATCGCATCGATACGGACACATCACAGGCAGATCACATATTATCATTGGTATCTTGTAACTACGATATCGAAAATGGCAGGATCATCGTCCATGCCGTGCTTGTCGATCAAAATGAAATCTCTGACTGACGTCAGAGATTTTTGTATTCATCGTATTTTTTATTTTTCCCTTTGACCAGCTCAACAGGATAGCGCATCCTGTTTTTTTCCATTTTTCGATCAAAAGCCAAAGCGATGTCGATGTCATTGCGCTGGGCAAATCGCAATACAAAAAACAAGACATAGATCGGAAGAGCACACGTCTGAACTCCAGTCACACAGTGATCTCGTA
>CALFEZ010000168.1 GCA_937957895.1 uncultured Erysipelotrichaceae bacterium | reverse complement strand
GCATGCCGTGGATGCGACTTGTGATGGATGTTTCGGGTGTGTTCACATCCGCATGTGCATCGATCCACACGACCAGTGTATCTTGTTTGTGTGGCAGACTACCCATCACGATGGAATGATCACCACCGATGATCAATGGGAAGTCCCCATTATTTAAAACTTCGTTCACGTTTGATTGCAAACGTGAGATGACATCTTTGATCATATACAGATAATGATCCTGGTCGCCCAAAGAACGATCTTGCATGATCATGATATCCGGTTTTTTGATCCAGGTCGCTGCCACCAGTGCACCATATTGTGAACCATCGATTTGAGCACCAACATTGCAACCTACACCAATTCTGATGATCGCCATCCAAAAGCCCCTTTCCAAATAAAAAACGGCGAACCGTTTTATAATTTACCCAAGTATTCGTACTTTTCAAATACGGCAGTATCGGCTATCACAAGCAATTGATCGGTTTCCTCGATCACATAATCTGCTTGGGGTGATATCGATAATCTTGCCCCTTGAGCTTTACGAATGCCCAATACATTGATGCCGTAATTGCTGCGAAGTTCCAAATCCTTGAGTGATTTACCCACCCATTTGGTGGGTGGATGCATCTCTACGATACTGTAGTTATCATCGATATCGATCATATCCACAACATTGCGGCTCAGCAGCTGTTTCGCAACCCGTTCTCCCATCTCTTTTTCAGGGCGAACGACTTTATCAGCACCAATCTTCAGTAATATTTCACGGTATGTTTTGTTTTTTGCTTTTGCCAGGATGTATGGTACACCCAGTTCGCGCAAATTCATGATGGCCATGATGCTTTCTTCCAAACGTGCACCGGCAGCCACGATGGCAACATCGCAGTCACCTACTCCGATGGCACGGAGTTGTTCGATGTCTGTAAAATCAGCCAATACGGCTTGTGTCACGATTTCGCTGACACGATCGACACAGCTGATATCATTATCAAGTGCGATCACATCACAGTTATATTCGCTCAACGTTTTAGCGACTGTCGATCCAAAGATCCCCAGTCCCAAAACTGCATATGTTTTTTTCTTCATGTTTCCCCTCCTATCCGACGATCACATGTCCGCTAGGGAATTCGACTTTGTCTACTCGGCGACGATGGACATTGCTTCGTAAAGAGTAAGCCAATGCTACCGGTCCGATACGACCGATAAACATCAGAAATATAATGACAATTTTACCAGTGTTTGTCAAGGAGGAAGTAAGACCCATCGACAATCCAACCGTGCCTACGGCAGAGAAGGTTTCAAACAATGTTGTCAGAAAATCCGATCCTTCACTTGCCAAAAGCAGCATAAAGCCGGTGACGACCACCGTAAAGGACAATGCAAAGACTGCCAAGGCACGTCGAAACATGTCGATTTGTATGTTCCGATTGAAAACCACCACTTTTTCACGGTTGCGAAGCTCAGTGATGACCATCAACACAATCAAAGCAAACGTAGTCGTTTTGATACCTCCGGCAGTTCCTCCCGGAGATCCTCCGATAAACATAAAGAGCATCATCATCACCAGACTGACAGGACGCATCAATGACATATCCAATGTAGAGAACCCTGCCGTCCTTAATGTCGTGGATTGGAAAAAGGCAGCCATCAGTTTATCGGAAAAGGAGAGTTGACCCAGTGTGTCGATGTTGTTGAACTCACTGACCAACAGAAACAGCCATCCGAATACAAGCAATGCACTCGTCATATACAACACAAGCTTGATGTGTACCTGTAAATGTGAAATGATCTGCCTGGTCGCTTTTTTGTGTTTAAGGATCGAGTTGGCTGACTTGGTCAGATCAAACCACACTGAAAACCCCAAGCCACCCATGATGATCAAGGTAGCAACCACTCCATTGACAAGCCAATCACCGACATAAGGCTGCAGACTCGAAGCACCGATCACATCGAATCCCGCATTGCAAAATGCAGAGACACTAATAAAAATGGCTTTGAATACTCCCTGAGCAAACCCGTAATCACCAACAAAACGAAACGAAAGAAAAATAGCTCCGATCGCTTCAAAGATCAATGTATACAATACGATGAACCCGATGAAACTACCGATCTCACTTAGTGTGTTTCTAGGCATCGCCTCTTGCATGATCAACTTCTCTGAATGTGCCAATCGACCACCGATCACCAACAAGAAGATGGCAATGATCGTCATCAGACCCAATCCACCCAACTGCATCAAAAAGATGATCACTGTCTGACCAAACAAGCTATAAGTCTCTACGGTCGTATGGGTAACTAAACCGGTTACGCATACGGCAGATGTAGCAGTGAATACATGATCCAGCAGTGTGGCCTCACCACTTGCCTGACTGATGGGAAGTGACAGCAACACTGACCCGGTAAAAATAAGCACCAAAAAACTCAACGCGATCAGTTGTGCCGGACGCATCTGAAAAATTTTGTTAGAAATGATCACACGAGTTGCCATGACGTCTCCTATTCTCACCATGAAAAACCATGGTTCTATTTATGAAACTACTCGAAATGGATGGCATAGCTCATTTCAGCGACATGAGAAAGCGTTTGATAGATCGAACACACTTTGGTTGCCAATAAGTAACTTTTTTCTACAGCAACCTGATTCGATGCATTTTTGATATAGATATCGATGTGCAGTACTTCAAGCGTAGCTAGGACTTCATCCCTTTTTTCGCCGTTGGTCACATACCTTACCTGTTCATATGTCACTCGCTTTTTGTTGATGATATCCAAAAATGTGTAATGAAAACAACTGATCAAGGCTCCTTGCAGCATTCGATATGGACTTGTCTGATTGGCACCCGTGCCGATCGGAACACTTCCTTCTTTTAAAAGCAGTTCTCCGTTGAATCCATTATCAAACAGAACTTCTGCCTGGACTTTTTGTTTCATCTTACTCTCCTGTTGCCAGCTTGGAGCGGATCCTGGTCGATATCGCTTCGATCACCAACACAAGTACGATAAGACCGATCAACAAGGCTCCCACATCATTCCATCTGTATGCACTGATGGCAAAGATCAATGGTGCCCCGATACCACCGGCTCCCACCATCCCCAAGATGGTTGCATATTTGACATTGATCTCGAAACGATAGATCGCCGTGGATGCAAAATTGCTCATCAACTGCGGAACGATCCCGTATTGGATCTTTTGGATAGTGTTGCAGCCGGAAGCATCCAATGATTCGATGATGCCAGGATCAAGATCTTCGATAACTTCAATAAACAGTTTGGCGACCATCCCGATACTGGCGATCGACAATGTGAGCACCCCGGTGAAAGCTCCCGGACCGGTCACTCGTATAAACATCAAACCGTACACAACAGCCGGAAACGTACGGATTACGACGATCAGCGAAACACCGATGGAGGCGATCCATTTAGGCACGATATTGCGTGAAGATAAAAAGGCGATGGGGATCGATAAGATAGTCCCTATCAAGGTTCCCAAAAAAGCGATCGCTGCGGTTTCCAACAACAAAAATGGAACGCCATTGCGTGATGTCATGTTGAAAAGAATACTCGTGTTTGGAGTAAAAATACTCACAAAAATGTTTCGCGCAACCCTAAGCCCAGTTTCCGTAAGTCCGCGATAAATGACATAATCTTTGGCAATCCATAACAATGTACCGATCACTGCGATCACTGCCAGTTTCGTCAGCCAAGTCTTTGGTGCATTTTTGAGTTGTTCTTGGACTGTCAGTTTCTTACTCGTCATCATAACAATTTCTTTCTAATGAAGCGGCTGATGTTTTCGATGATCAACACCGTGATCATCAGTACCAGCAAGATCAATCCGACATCCGGATAGATCCTCCATGCCAAACGTTCATTCAACAAAATCCCGATACCACCTGCACCAACATAACCCAAAATGGCGGCATTACGGATGTTCATTTCAAAATTATACAAAACCAAAGAATAGTATTGTCCCCACAACTGAGGCATGATCGACGACCAAAATGCCTGGATTCGAGTTGCTCCGCTAGAAAGGATCGCCTCAAATGGCCCCATATCAGCGGTATCGATCAATTCGAAAAACATCTTTGTCATGATCGTAAAAGTAAACACGGCGATCGCCACCATACCGGCAAATGCTCCCGGACCAAAAATGATACGGAAAATCAGTGCCAGTACTAAAACAGGCAATGTTCTTAACACACTTGAGACCCATTTGGTGATCGTACGTCCTACATTGCTTTGATTCATGGTCTGACTCGAAGCATACGCTGCGGGAAGTGCCAGGATGGCACCGATCAATGTTCCAACGACACTCATCATGATCGTTGCGATCATGGGAGTATAGATGTTGGAAAAGTACGCAAAGTTAGGCGGGATCATGCGATCGACGATGATCCAAAACTGTTCTCCTCTACGGATCAGAGTCCCTATGTTGAATCGAGTGACACTAAGACTATAGTAGGTTAGCACACCCATGATCGGGATCACATAGACCATTGGGCTAAGCTTTGGTTGCACACTTTTCCCATTTGACAACACAATGGGTTTAGGCAACAACAAGCGTTTGACCTTGTCCATTGTCTACTCCTCTCCCATCAATTCATCGTCACTTAGCTCACGTCCATAGATTTGTTTGAGCTTTTCATTGGTGATCTCCGTTGACGGTCCGTCAAAAACGATCAATCCTTCTTTTATTCCAATTACGCGTCGTGCATACTTCAATGCAATGTCAACATGGTGCATGTTTGCGATGACCGTAATATTCAACTCCTTGTTGATTTTAACAAAATCACTCATGACTTGATTGGAAGTAACGGGATCAAGTGAAGCAACTGGCTCATCTGCCAAAATGATCTGAGGCTGCTGAGCGACACATCGTGCCAAAGCAACACGCTGTTGCTGTCCACCTGACAATTGATCGGCTCGGGTGTATGCTTTTTCCAAGATACCCACTTGATCAAGAGCTTCCAAAGCGATGATACGGTCTTGTTTGGAATACAAGCCCAACATGCTTTTATAAAAAGGCATGTCAGCCACACGGGCAGCCAACACGTTTTTGATCACTGTCGTTCGCTTGATCAGGTTGAACGATTGGAAAACCATTCCGATGTCACGACGAAAGCGGCGAAGTTTTTTGCCTTTGAGTTTGGTCACGTCAATATTGTTGACCAACAATGACCCCGATGATATCTTGATCATTTGATTGATGGTACGGATCAAAGTGGACTTTCCTGCGCCAGATAATCCGATGATCGCAACAAACTCTCCCTGATTGATGTGTAGATCGATGCCTCTTAGTGCCGATACACCATTAGGATATGTTTTCGTTACTCCTTGAAACTGAATCATGATTTCCTCCTAGAATAAAAAAAGAAGCGAGGCAAGCCTCGCTTTTGATTTAATTGCCTTGAGCAATTTGTTGCGCTAAACGAGCTCCGTCATAATCAGAATCCGTAACTACTTTATAACCTTCATGGTTATAAATAGCGATCGCTTGTAAACCAACAGGATTCTTAGCGATTTCGATGAATGCTTCCTGGATGGCTACTTTTAGTTCATCAGTCATTTCAGGATTGTTCAATGTTACGGAAATGGTATCGTTGAAGATCCCTTCGGTAACACCGATTACTGGCATTTCGACCCAGATCGCTTCAGTACGAGACCAGTCAGATGTCCATTGACCTTGATAATCGCGGCGAATGTCAGCATATCCGACACCGACATCACAAGTTCCGCCAGCCAAGCTTTGAGCGATATCACCATAACCGCCTGGTACTGGTGGCTTGCTTAGATCAGCTATTTTCTTGTTGAAGTTTTGCATGAGCCACATGGTTGGATAAACATAACCAGCAGATGAAGTTGGGCTGCTGGATACACACCATTGTGCTCCGTCGATGTCTTCCCAAGTAAGGGCTACACCGGTATTGACTTTTTCAGCAAGCATTCTTCCATACTCACTTGGTCCGGCATAAATCAAAGAACGATAATATGTAACTTGATTGTCTGGATCTCCCAGTGTTGGTTCACCATCATTCCAAAGCTTTGGATCTTCAAAGTCTTTGTTCAAACCACCTCTGGTGGATGCCAAGATTACTTCTACTCCATCATCGGAGTAAGCAACATACGTGCCCCCAGGCAAAAAGCCAACATGGGCAGATCCGGCAGCCAATGCCTCGCCGGCTGCGTTGTAGTCAGTCGTTACTTCGATTGTGACGTTGTTGATCGTGAATCCTCTTTCAGCCAACTCATCGATCAAAAGTTGTTTCAACGGTTCCGTTTGATCAAGGATCAATCCAGGATCACGGCTAGGAACAAACAACACGACCAGATTTTCTACTGTTTTGTCATCTGTGCCATTGCTGGGTGAACAAGCAGTCAAGACACCAAAGAACAAAAGTGAAATCACAACTAGTTTAAAAATTGTCTTCATTGGTTCCCTCCTGTAGATTTTCTCTACGATTTGATTCTACCATAGCAACCCACCCACCTCAATGATATATGAACAGAAAATAAACTTTTTAACTCGCCGTTAACATCCTACCTGAGATTTGCTATAATGTTTGCGGTGAGGCAATGGGATCCATACGAATCTTAGTCAGCAGCGACATCCATGGTGTCGTCCTTGATCACATGTATGCCGACGGATCGATCCAGCCGATGGGATTGAGTCGTTTAAGCACATACATCAAACAAAGCAGATCCAACCATCGGGTCATTTATATCGACAACGGAGATGCACTCCAAGGCACTCCTTTATTGACCTACATCAATCAACAAAACGAAAAACCCCACAAACTTGGTGAGGTTTTTAATCTTTTAAATACCCATTTCTATAATCTAGGTAATCACGACTTCAATTACGGCAAAGAAGTATTATTCAATTTCATGGAATCGATGTCATGCCCGTGCATCACCAGCAATGTGCTATATCATGGTAACCCACTAGGTAAGACACAAATCATAAACATGGAAGGCATCACCTTTGGTTTTATCGGCACCGTGACTGATTACATTCCTAACTGGGAGAAACCCAAGAACATCGAAGGGTTTGAGTTTCTTGATGTGATCACGACCGTACAACAAGAAGTAAACAAGATCCGAAACAAGGCCGATATCATCGTTGTCATCTATCATGGGGGAATCGAAAAAGATCTGATCACACATCAACCAACTGAACGTTACACCAAAGAGAATGTTGGTTATCAGTTGGCACACCTTAAAGGTGTTGATCTTTGCTTCACCGGTCATCAACATCGTTCGATCATGGTACAAACGACCCAGGCACTCACACTTCAATGTGCTCACAACATGACAGAGCTCATGCAAGTGGACATCGATACAACAAGCAAACACATGACAGGTTCTCTGGTGAGCATGAAAGACCTGACTTCCGATCAGCAGATCATCGATCTGGTCAGACATCAGGAATACCAGACCCAGGTCTGGCTCGATCAGCCGATCGGGCAACTCAAAGAAGATTGTCTTATCACAGACCAACAAAAAGCACGCATCGTCAAACACCCTCTGGTCAGCTTCATCAATCAAGTCCAGCTGGATGCGACAGATGCACAATTAAGTGCAACCAGCTTGTTCAACGATGCTACCGGTTTCAACAAGATCATCACCATGCGTGATTTGGTCAGTACCTATGTTTATCCCAACACACTGGTCGTCAAAAGCATGACCGGACATCAGATCATGGCCATGCTTGAAAAATGTGCCAATTATTTTATCGTGGATGAGCTAGGAAAGATTGGCATCAACCCCGAGTATCAGTATCCCAAAGCACAGCATTTCAATTATGACATGATCGATGGATTGACATACACGATCAAAGTATCCAATCCACTTGGTCAAAGAATCATTGCATGTTCTTACCAGGACGAACCATTTGATCTAGATCGATCATACACGATCGCCATGAACAACTATCGTGCCGTGGGTGGCGGAGACTTTGAAATGGTGGCAAACGCACCCACTATTTTGGATACCAATCAGGACATGGTCGATATCATTGCCCGATATATCCAAAAGCATACCCCAGTCAGCATCGATCACAAAGATAACATCTTGGTGATCGTTTAAAGGAGCATTATGGACCACAAAGCAGACGTAGTCATCATTGGTGGTGGCATCAGCGGATTGATGATGGCTTATTCACTCAGCAAAACCCATACTGAAGCATCGATCATCCTTCTTGAAAAAGGCATGTCGCTGGATAAGCGCAAATGCCCGATCATCGAAAAGAAAGTGGCTTCTTGCATCGATTGTACCTACTGTGCGATCATGGAAGGTCTATCAGGTGCCGGTGCTTACTCAGATGGCAAATACATCATCTCCACTGAATATGGCGGATGGCTGACCGACTTTTATCCTGCAGATCAGGTATTGGATGCGATCGAACAAGCAGATGCCATCTTGCAACGATTTGGAGCAACCAAAGAACGCTATATGCCCGACCCTGCACTCAAACAACTATGCCTGCAGCATGATCTTCATATCCAAAGTGCACAGGTAAAGCATTTGGGAACGGATGACAACCAAAAAACAATGGCCAAGTTCATCGATCATTTGGTCAACAAAGTTGAGATCATCACGTTGGCTGAAGTCAAAGACGTCAACAAAGACACCCACGAAGTAACATACATCCATGAAAATCAAACCAAACACATCACGGGAAAAGTCGTGGTGTTTGCCATCGGACGCAGTGGATCAGATTTCTTCTCGTCATGGTGTCAAAAACAACACATCCCTTTGACCAACAATCAGGTCGACATTGGAGTGCGTGTGGAACTTCCTTATGAAATTTGGTCTGATTTCTCCACCAAGATCTATGAACCCAAGATATGGTATCGCTCCAAAGGATACAATGATAAAACCAGGATGTTCTGCTTCAACGAAAAAGGTCATGTCGTCATCGAAAATACCGATGGCATCAAAACCGTAAATGGTCATTCTTTCAAAGATCCGTCCAAGCAAAGTCCAAACTCCAACTTCGCTCTTTTAAACACCATCCACTTTACGACTCCCTTTGATGAGCCGATCACCTATGCTCGTTACATCGCCAAACTGGCCAACATGATCAGCGGCAACGGTGTATTGGTTCAGCGACTCGGAGATTTACTTCAAGGCAGAAGAACCAACGAAGCCAGACTGAAACAATCGACCACGATCCCAACCGCACATGCAGTGGCCGGTGATTTGAGCCTCTGTATCCCCAAACGACAATTAGACAATATTTTGGAAACATTGTTGGCGCTGGACAAAGTAGCTCCCGGAACTGCCAATGCGGATACCTTGCTTTATGGTGTTGAGTGTAAATACTACTCAGCCAGACCAAGCACCGTTGATTTCGAGTTGGTCCATACCAATGGTATTTATGCTATCGGTGATGGTGCCGGTTTCACACGTTCACTTTCTCATGCCGCAGCTCACGGGCTGATGGTTTCAGACATCATTCGTAAAAAACATCTGACCCGATAAGGAGGTTTCTATGTTCGAATATCAAAGTGCATTGTCCACACGATATGGTTCCAAAAAAATGAGGGCTGTGTTTAGTGACTACTGCAAATACAAACATTGGCGCAAATGCTGGATCGCTTTGGCCAAAGCCCAAAAGGAGCTTGGTCTTTTAATTACTGATGAGCAGATCCAAGCCTTAGAGGACAACGTCAACAACATCGATCTGAAGTTGGCTGCCACATTCGAATCGCAGTTCAATCATGATGTGATGGCGCAACTCTATGCATTTGGAGAACAGGCACCGATCGCCAAAGGTATCCTTCATCTGGGAGCTACCTCTGCTTTTGTCAGCGACAATGGTGAGATCTTGATGCAAAAAGCTGCCATGGACCTGATCAAAGAGAAATTGACGATCATCATCCGACGATTGGCAAAACAAGCTGAGTTGTATGCGGATATGCCTACTGTCGGTTTTACCCATTATCAAATGGCACAACCAACCACGATCGGTAAACGACTGGCATTGTATTTGCAGGATTTTGTTAGCGACTATGAGCAACTGCTTGAGTGGCAACACACTCTAAAACTTCGTGGAGCAAAAGGCACGACCGGAACACAAGCAAGCTATTTGCTTTTGTTTGATCAAGACGTTGACAAAGTAGCTAAGTTGGATGCCCTGATCGCAGATTATCTTGGCATCGATGACACATACTTGATCACATCACAGACCTACCCACGCAAACGCGATAGCCAGACACTTTCACTTTTGTCCATGATCGCTCAAAGCGCACATAAACTTGCCGTCGATTTTCGCTTGATGCAACATGATGGATTGGTATCCGAACCTTTTGGATCGCATCAGATCGGTTCTTCAGCCATGGCTTACAAACGAAACCTGATTTTGTGTGAGAAGATTTGCGGACTATCACGAAAAGTCATGATCGATGCTCTCAACGGTCCAATGACTGCCTCCAATCAATGGCTGGAGCGGACGTTGGATGACTCTAGTAATCGCCGTTTGGTGATCGCTGAAGCATTCATCATCATCGATGAGATCTTGGTGTCCACCCAAAAAGTTCTTGAAGGCATGGTCATCTATCCTGGCAAGATCAGACAACAGCTTCAAGAATATCTTCCCTTTTTGGCAACCGAACCAATCTTGATGGCCATTGCCAACAAAGGACAAGATCGTCAGTTATGGCATGAGCATATCCGCCAACAGTCGATGCTGATCACTCAGTTTCAAATGGATCCGTGGACACTGATCGAGAACCTGCAAAAAATCGAAGGATTCCCACTTACCAAAGAAGAATTGGATGCCTTGCTCAAACCGGATCAGTTTATCGGTTTGGCTGCCCAGCAAACACATGAATATCTCAAGCATATCGAATCGATCATCAAGGAGTCAAATCATGATTAAAGCCATCGTAGGAGCCAACTGGGGAGATGAAGGAAAAGGGAAAGTCACGGACATTTTCGCTCAGCAGTCGGATGTCGTCATCCGTTATCAAGGCGGCAACAATGCCGGACATACCATCATCAATCAATATGGAAAATTTGCTTTGCACATGCTTCCTTCGGGAGTCTTCAACCCCAACACCATGAACATCATCGGCAACGGAGTCGCTCTTAATGTACCTGCCTTGATGAAAGAGATCGAAGGATTGAAAAAGCGGTATGATCAACCGATCCAATTGATGATTTCTGATCGGGCTCAAATCGTGATGAGTTATCATGTGTTGTTTGACACATTGGAAGAACAACGACTCAGTAACCGTCAGTTTGGTTCGACCAAATCCGGTATTGCACCGTTTTATGCCGACAAGTTCGCCAAACTGGGTTTTCAGGTATGTGAGCTGTTTGACGATCATCATCTAATGGAAAAAGTCGATCGTCTGATCGATATCAAAAACACACTTCTGGTCCATCTTTATGATCAACCACCCTTGACCAAACAACAGATCATGGAAGAACTTCATCGACACAAAGAAATGATCGCTCCGTATGTGGGAGATGTCACTGCCTTTTTAAAACAAATCCGACTGGATAAAAAGACCATCTTGCTCGAAGGTCAGCTTGGTGCATTGAGAGATCCTGATTTTGGGATCTACCCTTATTCCACTTCTTCGAGCACTTTGGCGCATTATGCCACCATTGGAGCTGGGCTGCCGGTCAGCATCGATGAAGTATGGGCGATCACCAAAGCGTATTCTTCCGCTGTAGGCTCTGGTCCTTTTGTTGCTGAACTCTTTGGAGATGAGGCTGATCAGTTGCGTCGTCGCGGCGGAGATGCCGGTGAATTTGGTGCCACGACCGGAAGACCACGACGTGTCGGATGGTTTGATTGTGTTGCCACCCGATATGGCGTAGAGGTCCAGGGAGCCACACATGTGGTTTTGACCAATCTTGATGTTCTTTCATACAAAGACGAGATCCCGGTCATCATCGGATATGATACCCCCAACTTTCATCATCAGGATCGTTTCCCCAATATCACACGCATCCAAAATTCTAAACCGATCTACACCACCCTTCAAGGATGGAAAAAAGAAATCACTCATATTACTAATTATGATGATTTGCCTCAACATGCCAAAGACTATGTTGATTTTCTGGAAAAGCAAATTGGTGTAGGCATCCATTGGGTATCCAATGGTCCACATCGTGATCAAATATTGCAACGTACTCCCAAGATATAAAAAAATGCACCCAATGGTGCATTTTGTGTTTTAGTACATGCCTTCTGGCATTTCCGGTGCTTTGGC
>CALFEZ010000167.1 GCA_937957895.1 uncultured Erysipelotrichaceae bacterium | reverse complement strand
TGGTGTGGTTTGTGCTGCACTGCTGCCTCATACCGTTGATATCAACATCAAAGCTCTCAAAAAGAGAGCACCAGATCACCCGTCACTCAGAAAGTTTGATGAAGCTGCCAGGATAATGACAAATGATCCGACTGCCAATGCCACCGATGGTGTGGTTTGGCTTCAGACCTTGTGCAATGAACTGCAGATACCAGGGTTGAGTGACTATGGCATCCAGACTGAGCATTTTGGTGACATCATCGAGAAATCAAAAAATGCAAGCAGCATGAAAGGCAATCCCATCAAACTGACGGACGAGGAGCTCAGGATCATACTAGAAAGAGCTCTGTAGATCGATCAGAGATATAAAAACACATGTCCTGATTATGGCCATGTGTTTTTCTTTTGAAAGATATAATTGAAAGTTTTATTTGATAACAGACGATATGATCTTTGCGATCCCTATGAAGTTATCAGGATCCAACGCAAATCGCCCTACAAACAAACCATCCACATCCGGTTGGCTGACATATGCATTGGCATTGTCGAGTTTGACCGAACCACCATAAATGATGCGGGTTTGTTCTGCCGTTTCTTTATCATACAATCGTGTGATCTCATTTCTGATCAACCGATGTTGCTTTTGTACATATGCTTCATCAGCACCTTCCTGCTGTCCGATCGCCCATACTGGTTCATATGCAAAAATGATCCTTGCGACATCTTCTTTGTTGACATCTTTGCATGCCCATTGGACTTGTTCTTTGATCACATCGTCTCCGATTTGTTGTTCTTTTTCTTGTTTCGTTTCTCCGATACACAATACCGGTGCCATTCCGTGCTCAAGTGCTAACTTCGTTTTCAAATTGACGATGTGGTTGGTCTCATTGAAATGCTCTCTTCGTTCAGCATGGCCAATTTCCACATAGCGACATCCAAACTCTTTGAGTGCCGTGACACTCACCTCTCCGGTATATGCTCCATAATCGACAAAAGCCATGGTCTGCGCACCCCATTTGATCGGTGAATCCATCAAAAGCTCCTGCATCAAAGGGAGAAACACAAACGAAGGCAACAGAAATGTTTCGATGGAAGTCAAATGTTCGCTTGATGAAACGACATCCACAAAATCACTCACTTCACTAAGTGTGTTTTTGTGCATCTTCCATCCTGCTCCCAGAACCATTTTTCTCATAAACATCCCTCCATAAAGGAATCACTGCCCGGTTCGGGCAGTGATCGGTATTATTTAAACTGAAGTTTCAGGTTCTCATAGAAAACCGATAAAATCAAATGTGATGAAGTTGCCCCTGGATCAAGGTGTCCGATTGCCCGCTCACCCAAACGCAGAGCACGTCCTTTTTTGGCAACCAGCGGGATCGTGGAATCACGTCCCTGCTGCGCGGTGTTGACACAAGCTTCAAATGCAGCCAATGGTTCTTTGCCTTCTTCCGTTGCTTGGATCAAGGCATCCAAAGCCGGACGAAGTGTGTCGATCATCGTTTTGTCGCCAATCAACGCTTTGCCGCGTGATTCAACTTTTTCGACTCCCTTTTTCACCATCTCCACAAACTCCAAGAACGTGACTTCATGCTTGTTCTCGGCAGGGATGCCAAAGTCGATGAAGAATCCGCCATACAAAGGCCCGGCAGCACCGCCTACTTTTCCAAGCAGAGCCATGCCAACCTTCTTAAA
>CALFEZ010000166.1 GCA_937957895.1 uncultured Erysipelotrichaceae bacterium | reverse complement strand
TGCCCATGTACTTACTCAAAGTACAATTGTCACCGGAAGTAGTGGAATCATAAATGATCCATGAAAATCTTGTTGGATCATCATATCGATAAACACCTTGATCATCCAGATATTCGATCTTTGAGTTTAATAGGATCTCTTTTTTGTTTGCATCATATCGAGTAGCCTCTACCATCACTAACACGATCCCTTTTCCTTTGATCCTGATGCTTGGTGGTACTTTCCATTTCCCATCAACAACCACAAAATACTTGTCATCATCATTCCCATTTGGTTCTAACTCAATGACAATACTGGATGTACTCGTTGGAGACGGAAAGTCAATGACTCTAAACATTCTTTCCTGTGGAGATGGGCTATTATCCGGGAAAGTAGGATCTCCTTCTTTATATCGAAGATCCAAAACACCATTAGAGAATGATCTGTTTGCTTGTGAAGCCCAACCATGATAATAACTCCAAATAGGCAACACAACCGGTCTGAATATGATTTCTTGGTTTTCTAAAATACGAATCTCAGGTCTTGGATCCGCTCCTGGGCACCATGATTCAACTATATCTTTGTACTCATTATATACTTCTTCTGGAAGTGCGATATATTCAATTCCTTCACAGTTGTCGTTTTGATGAATCACAAACCCATGTTTAGGATTTTTCGTGCTGATTCCATCATCAAAGTTACTGAATATTGGTCCAACGACCAGTACGCCATTATAGTCGATGATGATATCTCCTTTGGCAACGATACCACCTAATGCGTCTTGGCCAAATCGATAACCAAATCTTGCAACGACTGTTCGGGATATATCTCCCACATAACCTGTGGACTCGATTTGAATGAAGTTGTAGCGTGCATATCCCGGGTAAGTTCCGAAAGTGACGGTAACATTGGCATGAGCTAAACGACCCAGATTATCATTCATGACAAACTGGACAGAGCCTTCATTTTCACCATAGAAGGCTCCCAAAAAGGTGACAAGAGCTAACTCAAGCTCTGCTTGTCCCCAATTCTCATGTTGAGCTCGGCTAAAAATGTCTCTCAGTTCAGACATTGGAATATTCAATCCTGATTCAGCAACATAATACGCTGCAGTAAATTCATTGGCGGTCATGGCATTTCTTCGGTTTGAGACTGTACCAAAAAACAACGCCCCTAGTAGTGTTACAAAGATAAAAAATACCAGTATGACTGAGATCAGTGCAACACCACTTTTGTTGATGATATGACGTTTCATGATTTGCATTCCACCTTTCAT
>CALFEZ010000165.1 GCA_937957895.1 uncultured Erysipelotrichaceae bacterium | reverse complement strand
GTTGAGGGTTTTTGATCCACTTGTTTGACTTCGGCATACTTAGCGTCATACATGAATATCCCGTCATTGTTATCAACTGAAAGGTTTGTATCCCGCAATCGTTCTTGCTCTTTTTTCAAGTCCTCTGGCTTCAACATGTTTGCCAACTTTGCCATAAATCGAGTCGTGGCACTTTGTTGCACCGAGTTGATGATTGCTTGTTGTTGTGTTGATAACAGATTCATCGTGGCACTTATCGGGTCGTTGTTTTCCCCGTAGAACTCTTTTCGGTAAAAATGCGATCGCATGTGACCGACTTCTTCGTATGGTATGGCATACTCTACCCCGTTGGTGTGATCGCTGGGGTATATTTTGTATTTGAGCATCAATTGCCCACCACTGACCCTTTGGATTTGCGTGTCTGCACCCCTTACAGGATAAATGCCGATGATTTTTCCAGCAGCTCGATCTTCATAAATAGGAATCAGAAACACATTGTTTTCGGCTTTGTAAATTGTAGCCACCTTATACAAAAACTGCGAGGCAGTCATGATCTCGTTGGGTTTTGTTTTTAAGACCCATTCAAGCCTTTTATACTTATCCCCTTTTATGATCGGACTCGCCTTTGATACATGTGTGGCGAATGTATGAATGGCTGCACGTGTGAGTTCCATTTCATACACACCACCAGAATACGAACGAAACACAGGTGAATACGCTTGAATCATTTTGAAATACGTGTTCATCAAAGATGCTCGTTCTTCTTTGGCTTTGAATCTATCAAAAAATCCCATTTCATCACTCCCTCGTCATGTTTAGATAATCGTCATATCGTCTCGATAACACGACATACGCATCAATCAAACTCACAACCCCATCAATTCGTTGCTTTTGATTTCGACCCTTGACAGGTCTGATATTGTCGTTTTCGTCTGTCTTTATCACAGTATTTGACAAGCACCATTTCAAAATCGGTGAATTGTTGTAATTCACTTTCTTCTGCATCAAATCGGCTTTCAACTCTTTCATTGGTTGGCTCATGGTCATTGCACCTTGAATCACCGATTCCATTTGATAGCCATTCTGTGTCATTTCTTCTACCCAATATGTCGCACCCCATCGGTCAAACCCAATCCACAATGGATAGATTTGATACTCATCTCTCATTTTGTTGAACCATGCTGTAACGTCAGAATAATTTACCCTTGACCCTTCGCAAAATGTAATCCAATCCGTCCATTTATCGTATGGTATTTTATCTTCTTGCACTCGTTTTTCCATCAAATCCAATGGCATGAAATA
This sequence comes from uncultured Erysipelotrichaceae bacterium, assembly GCA_937957895.1. Lineage (GTDB taxonomy): Bacteria > Bacillota_I > Bacilli_A > Erysipelotrichales > Erysipelotrichaceae > UBA6182. Next base: position 1,069 of record CALFEZ010000165.1, on the reverse strand, counting down.
TCGTTGCAATACATATCTGATACCGCCTTTGATGATCAACAATGTTGCACACGTCAAATCCGTGGTTGAAGATAAATCCACTCCCCCAATGGCATAGCTGTTTTTGATATCGTCCATCGTGAATGTCATGTCGTTGTTGATGGTGTCAAAATCAAGCCATGCTTCTGTGGCTGTGCTACGAATGTTGAAGTCTTTTGTCAACACTGAATTAAGATTCTTGGAATCGTTTTTTGCTCGTTCAACAATGTCGGTCAAATACTTTAATTGCTTTATCGAACCCAATCCCGGATTCGACTTCACCCACATGTTTGGGTCAAGCCACTCATCTCGGTCGTCTAATTCATACATGATTGGTAGAAATGTGTCGTCCTTGATCGTGCCATTCAACACAGCATCAGCATATGAATAAATATCATCAAAGATACTTTCTCTGACTGTTCCTGCTGTTGTGATCATTACCAGTAGTGGTTGCCTTCGAGCCGACATCGACTGTCGCATCACATCGTAAATCTCACGATCACGAATCGCATGAAGCTCATCAATGATGACTAAGTGTGCATCAAATCCATCTAACTTTTTTGAATCACTTGCTAAGGGTTTGAAACTCGACAACGAATGTGGAACATACAAATCACTTCTTCGTTTTCGTGTGACCGATTGAATGTCAGGTGAATACTTGTGCATTGCTACGATCGCATCAAATGTTTTCTTGGCTTGTTCGTGCTTCGTGGCGATACTGAAACATTCTGCGGATGCTTCTCGATCGGCAATCAACATATAAAGTGCGATGGCAGCTAACAATGTTGTTTTTCCGTTTTTGCGACTCATCAATAAAAACACTTCTTGAAATCTGCGATATCCTGTGTCTTTGTAAACAAAACCGAATATGGCTTCGATGGCTGCTTTTTGAAACAACTCTAATTCCAATGGCTCACCAGCGATCCCTACCGACTGTTTGCAAAACTTTTCTATGAAGTTAATCGGACGCTTTGCTTTTTCCTCGTCAAAATAAAAAGGAAGTGAATCATCATTCATTTCCTCAATTAACTGATCATATAACTTGATAATC
>CALFEZ010000164.1 GCA_937957895.1 uncultured Erysipelotrichaceae bacterium | reverse complement strand
GACGGTCACTTTTTTGACATTTGGTTTTTCACTGATCGATGCATCGATCGCTTCTAATTGATCATTTGTCAGAGGGTTATTGATCTCGGTAGTGAAGCGATTGCCAAAGATTGGTTTTCCTGTTCCTTCAAAAGCATCCAAAAGGACCATCCCGATCACGACACTTGGTATCAAAAGCAGTACGATACCAATGATCAACACGACCGAAGGCCAATGGATCTTTGCTTTTTTTGTGTTTTTCTTAGGCTTTACACTCATATCATTCTCCTAACGTTTATAGTTTACCTTACTTCGATCAAAAAACCAACTACATCTTTGATAGTTGCTGACGCACCATCTCATTGGTTGTTGCCGGATTGGCTTTGCCTTTGGAACGTTTCATCACTTGTCCGACAAGAAACCCCACTGCTCTGTCCTTGCCATTTTTAAAATCGATGACAGACTGTGGATGCTGATCGATCACTTCCATGATCCAACTTGATAGCTGTTGATCATCATCCACCACACTCATATCATATTCTTTGACGATAGCTTGGGGTTCTTTGCCTTGTTGCATGTTCTCAAATACTGTTTTTGCTTGTTTGGAGTTGATCTTGTTTTCACTGAGCAAACTGATAAACTCTGCAAATGTGACAGCAGGAATCATTTGATCATATGGTTTTCCTTCAGTATCAACAGCCAACATCTCACTGATGAGCCAATTGCATGCCAACTTTGGTGAGATCGGATGTTCCATGATGGCATCGAAATAATCCAACAACGGTTTGTTGTTGATCAGCACATCCACATCCTGCTTGCTTAGATCGAACATCTCGATCAGCTGTTCTCGTTTTTTATCGGGCATCAAAGGGATGGAAGCGATGGTCTCTTGATAAAGTGCTTCCGTGATATAAGTTGGATAAATGTTGGGCTCAGGAAAGTAACGGTAATCCAATGCCTTTTCTTTGTCTCTCATTGCGATCGTAGTTCTGGAAGCTTCATCATAACGACGGGTTTGCTGGATGATGGGCTCCCCTTTGTCCAGAAGTTCATTCTGACGAATGATCTCAGCATCGATCGCACGCTGGATGTTGGCGGTTGAATTAAGGTTTTTGATCTCCACCTTTGTTCCAAACGTATCTGAGTCTTTTTCTTTGAGTGAAATATTGATATCACAACGCAAAGAACCCTCTTCCATCTTCACATCCGAGATCCCGGCATACAACAGCATGTTTTTTAGGGTCTCGACGTATGCTTTGGCTTGTTCTCCATTGCGGATATCGGGCTTGCTGACGATTTCGATTAGTGGAGTGCCTGCACGATTGTAATCGATCATGGTCACATCATCCTGATGAAACTGCTTGGCTGTATCTTCTTCCATGTGGATCCGTTCGATACCGATCTCTTTCTCACCTTCTGAGGTTTGGATCTTCACTTTCCCGTTTTTACCCAAAGGGTAAAACTGCTGGGTGATCTGAAATCCTTTGGGAAGATCGGAGTAGGTATAGTTT
>CALFEZ010000163.1 GCA_937957895.1 uncultured Erysipelotrichaceae bacterium | reverse complement strand
GACTCGATCTTGCTTTGACTCACATCGTTTTCCAGTTGCGCAAATCGAGGATCTGACCAATCACACCCAAAAAGCAGTAAATGAACGTCTTCGTTATCGGTATCACATGATATTTCCGTGCCAAGCACGATTTCCAATCCCTTTGAATATGCATACTCTTTGATGTCGATGATCATATCATCTACTTTGATCGTTTTTGGTGGCAATACATCATGATCGGTGATTGCCACAACTTTCATTCCTATTGAAACTGCATAATCAATAAACTCTTTTGGACTATCCTGTCCATCGGATAATGTTGTGTGCCCATGTAAATCCACTTCATAGTTAATCATCTTAAACCACCTACCCTCTAAACCATTCAATATAATGCTTGATTCTTTCCTTTAACTCGTTGGTGATCATGCCATCGAGTTTCAGCGGATTTGCTTCTGCGAAAGGATCATTTGCAACAGCCTTGATAGAATCGAGATATGCATGCTTTAGTGCTGTTGAAATATTGATCTTTGCACCACCGCTTCTGACAAGTCTTTGATAGTCTTCCTTTTCAAGACCTGTGCCACCATGGACAACAACCGGAACTGAAGTGTTTTTTGAAAGCTTTTCGATCAAATCATAGTTGATCTTCGGAATCCCCTGATACAAACCATGAGCTGTTCCGATTGCAGGTGCAATCGTATGGACACCTGTTTGCTCAATGTAAAACACGGTATCTTCATACGATGCGAGTTTTCCATAATCAGATCCCACTCCATCTTCAACACCCTCGATCACTCCAACTTCACCTTCGACATCACAACCATGTTGGTTGGCAAACTCAACAACTTCCTTTGTCTTTTCGATGTTATCTTCAAAAGTCAGATGAGATCCATCAAACATCACAGAATCAAATCCAGCTTGTATGCATTCTTTGATGAATCCTACATCCGTACAGTGATCCAAGTGGATCCCTACAGGGACTTTGGCATTCCTTCTTGCTGTCTCTAGCATATCAAGAGCTTCCTTGATACCTAACTTCTTTACAACAGAGGTGCTTATCTGAGTGATGACCGGCATATTCACTTCTTCAGCTGCTTTGATG
>CALFEZ010000162.1 GCA_937957895.1 uncultured Erysipelotrichaceae bacterium | reverse complement strand
TTTTGGTTGAGTTTAGTTTCATTGTTGGTAGGACTGGTGATCGGAGGCGGTCTTGTTTTTTATTTTACAAGACAATACATCACAAAAGAGATGAAAAAGACCCCGCCGATCAACGAAAAAATGATCAGAGCGATGTTTTTGCAAATGGGAAGGAAACCTTCGGAAGCTCAAATTCGACAAATCATGAAGAGCATGGACCAATACAAATAGCATCTACTTTGAGAAAGCACTAAAGGCCGACAGGCCTTTTTGTTTAATGTAGAAGAAAGGATCGATATGAAAGAAATCGTTAACATTGCCATCATAGGACCCGGAAAGATCGCACCTCGATTTGTAAAGGGGGCTCGCTATGTTACTGATGCGAAAATCGTTGCGGTTTATGGCAGAACGTTCACCAAAGCAAGCAAGTTTGCAAAAACCCATCAAATAAAGAAAGTATATAAAGAGCTCGATGAAATGCTTGCTGATGAGACCATCGACCTTTGTTATATCGCAACTCCTCCCCAAACCCATGTGGAGTACATCGAAGCATGTCTGCTGGCCAAAAAACATGTTCTTTGTGAGAAGCCGATGCTCTTTCGAAAGCGAGACATCGATCACCTAAGCGAACTAGCACTCACCAATGGTTGTTTGTTGATGGAAGCACAGAAAGCACCTTATTTACAAACGACCCAATGGGTCAAGAACATGATCGCATCCAACAAGCTTGGAGAAATCATCTATGTTGAGGCAAGTTATGGATATGATGGCACTAAGTTTGGAGATGACCATTGGGCATTCGATCCGGAAAGCGGAGGATCCCTTTGGGATGTGGGTGTATATCCTATCGCATTCTTTTTGAGTATCCTTCCTGATGATCCTATCGAAAGTTTCACTCGGATCATCCATCCCCATTCAAGAGGGAGTGACAACTTTGGTCATCTTCAGGTCAAAACAAGCAACAATGTTGTTGGATCACTAAGTTCAAGTTTGATGTGCAATCAAGTCAACACTGCAAGAGTTTATGGTACCAAAGGCATGATCATCATCGAAAACTACTGGAAGGCCAATCAATTAACTTGGATCAGCAGTGAGGATGAGATCAAAACACTGAGTTTCGATGATCCGACGGATTTTGCCCCGTATATCGATCATGCTGTCGATTGTATAAAAAAAGGACTTTTGGAAAGTCCCATTTACAACAAAAAGCATTGGTATGAGCAAGTAAGACTGATCACATCCAAGTGATCTTGCGCTCTTCACCTTTGAGGATCCGTTGGATGTTGGAATGGTGACGATACACCACGATCACAGCGATCAGTAAAAACGAAACACTGTAAAGAATGTTGTCTTGCAATAAAAACAAAGATATCGTCGACACTGTCACAAATGTCATGGATGCCAGCGAAGGCATCTTAAAAAGCTTCAGCATTCCAAAAAATGTGACACCACCGATCAAAAACAATATCAGACCGTTCTGTTCGACAAAAAGTGTCAGACCAATCAGATACCCAGCAGCAGTCGATACGGCCTTGCCGCCTTTAAATTGGGCAAACAACGGATAACAATGACCCAAACTGGCCCCGATACCAGCATATACGGCCGTGTTTTTGTCTGTAAGCCACACTGTCAACAACATGGCAATCAAGGCTTTTGACAAGTCCAAGATGGCAACCGTCAACCCGGCCTTTTTACCCAGTACACGACCGGCATTGCTTGCTCCCAGATTTCCCGAACCGTGCTGACGTATGTCGACTTTGTAAAATGTCTTTCCAATGATCAATGACCATGGGACTGACCCAAAAACATAACCCAAAACCAAAGCAATCAGAATTTCCATAATAGCACCTCACCCACATTTTACCATAATCGTTCCAAAAAGCTATAAATGCTATTTTTATCACAAACCCCGCTATTTCCAATACGGCCGTGATTTTGTATAATAATACATGAAGGTAAATTATGACAAAAAACAATCCTGCATACAACGAATCAAGCATTGAGATATTGGAAGGTCTTGTTGCTGTTAGAAAACGTCCGGGCATGTACATCGGTTCGAGTGATGTTCGGGGTCTTCATCATCTGGTCTGGGAGATCCTGGACAATGCGATCGATGAAGCACTCAACGGTTATGGCAATAAGATCATCGTAACCATCGAAAGCGACGACATCATCAAAGTTGAAGATGAAGGTCGTGGTATGCCGACCGGCAAACACGCTTCCGGAGCATCCACTCTGGAAGTCATTTTTACGGTCCTGCATGCCGGTGGCAAGTTTTCAACACAAGGTGGATACAAAACCAGTGGAGGATTGCATGGAGTCGGTGCCAGTGTCGTCAATGCACTTTCAAGTTGGCTTGAAGTAACTTCATATTACAACAATAAAATCAGTTTTATGCGTTTTGAAAAAGGCGGTTCAAAAAAGACCCCGATCAAAGTGCTCGGTAATACCAACAAAACCGGAAGCATGGTGCGGTTTCAGTTTGATAAAACTATTTTCACAAATGCTTCTTTTCAACATGACATGATCGCCCAGCGATTGCGTGAAAGCGCGTATTTGCTGGATGGAGTGACATTTACTTTGGTCGATCAACGCATCAAAAAAACAGAAACATTCAGTTTCAAGGATGGTCTTATCAAGTTTTGTGAGGACGTGAATGAAAGCAAAGATGTGCTCCATGATCCGATCATCATACGAAAAACCATCAACGATATCCAAGTCGATGTCGGTATCCAGTGGACGACCAACTATCAGGAAGAAATCTTTTCATTTGTCAACTTAGTAAGAACCAAAGACGGAGGTACACACGAAGTTGGTTTAAAAACAGCACTGACAAAGGCTATCAATGATTTCGCCCGAAAGAATCAACTGCTTAAGGAAAAAGACAAGAATTTCGAAGGAAATGACATTCGTGAAGGGATGACGGCCATTTTGGCATGTCGCATCCCTGAGTCGATATTGCAGTTTGAAGGACAGACAAAAGGAAAACTTGGAACGGTGGAAGCCAAAGCAGCCGTAGAAAATGCAGTCTATGATCAGTTTTACTTTGCTTTAGAAGAGAATCGCTATTTCTCAATTGAACTGATCAAAAAGATCCAACGAGCGGTCATCGCCAAAGAGGCAGCCAAAAAGGCTAGGGAAGAAGCACGAAAAGGCAAAACAAATGGTCGATCCTCTAAAGCATTGGCAGGAAAGCTTGCTCCGGCTCAGCAAAAAAACAAGCAAAAAAATGAGCTTTTTTTAGTGGAAGGTGACTCCGCGGGAGGCAGCGCCAAACAAGGACGTGACAGCAAGTTTCAGGCGATCCTTCCACTTCGAGGGAAAGTGCTCAACACTGAAAAAGCATCATTGGCAGACGTTATGAAAAACGAGGAACTTTCTGCGATCATTTACACGATCAACGCGGGAGTAGCTGCTGACTTTGTACTTGAGGACTGTGCTTATGATAAAGTCATCATCATGACCGATGCCGATACGGATGGCGCTCATATCCAGATCTTATTGTTGACCTTTTTCTATCGTTACATGCGACCACTTTTGGAGGCTAAGAAGATCTATTTGGCACAACCTCCGCTATATAAAATCTCCAACAGCAAACAAACAGAGTATGCTTATGATGAGATCCAACTGGATGTGATCAAAAGGCATTTGAAAACATACAACATCCAACGTTACAAAGGAATGGGAGAAATGAATGCTCAACAACTTTGGGAAACGACCATGGATCCAAAAACACGCACCTTATTGCAGGTAACGATCGACGATGCGCTATTAGCTCAAAAGAAGATCAGTCTGCTTATGGGAGACAAAGCATCCTTGCGTCGTGAATGGTTGGATGCACACGTATCATTTTCTTTAAAGGACAAGGAGTAGAAAATGGAAAAACATCATGAAATCATTGATACTTCCTTTGAGTCCTTGATGGATGACCGATTTGGAAGATATGCGAAATATATCATTCTCGATCGTGCTTTACCGGATGTTCGAGACGGACTCAAACCGGTTCAAAGAAGAATCATTTATGCCATGGCAGTTGATGGCAACATTCCCAAAAATCCTTATCGGAAATCAGCGAAAACGGTGGGTTTGGTTATCGGTAACTATCACCCTCATGGTGATTCTTCGGTTTATGATGCCATGGTACGGATGTCTCAGACATGGAAAAACAATCATCCTCTGATCGATATGCAAGGCAACAACGGATCGATTGATGATGATCCTGCTGCTGCCATGCGATATACCGAAGCAAAACTTTCTGAGTATGCTTTTGGGATGACTCAGGGTCTGCAGGAGGATACAGTCGAGTTCATCGAGAATTTTGATGATACTGACAAAGAACCAACGATACTTCCCGGACTGATACCCAACTTGCTGATCAATGGAGCTACCGGTATCGCAGCCGGGTATGCGACCAACATACCACCACATAACATCGATGAGATCCTGGATGCCACCATCATGCGCATCAATCATCCGTTTTGCACTGTCGATGAACTTTTGGCGATCTGCAAAGGTCCTGACTTTCCAACGGGAGGCATCATCATCGGAAAGCAGGAGATCATCAATTACTTTGAGACCGGAAAGGGTAAAGTCACCATTCGAGCCAAGATCGAAACGATCTCAAAGAAAACATCTCAGCAACTGGTCATCACCGAAATTCCATTTGAAGTCGTCAAGTCCAACCTTGTAAAAAAGATCGATGACTTAAAAAGCAACAAAACCATCGATGGCTTTTTGGAAGTGCGGGATGAATCAGATCGTTCCGGACTCAAGATCGTGGTGGACATAAAACCGGATGCTGATCCGGAGGTCATGAAAGAACTGCTTTTCAAACATACGGATGCTCAGGTTTTTTACAATGTCAACATGGTCGCGATCGATCAGCGTCAACCCAAGCAAATGGGGTTGATCGAAATGCTTGATGCCATCATCCGACATCAGCGTGACATCATCACGCGACAAAGCCGTTATCGCATTGCGAAGTTGCAAGAACGCATCCATATCGTTGAAGGATTGATCAAGGCGATTTCGGTTTTGGACGAAGTTATTGCCTTGATTCGGAGTTCCAATGACAAAGCCAGTGCCAAGGTAGCTCTGATCGATGCATTTGGGTTTAGTGAAGTTCAGGCAGAAGCCATCGTCTCACTCAGGCTTTATCGTCTTACCAATACCGATATCGTGGCACTTCGCGAAGAGTTTGCTTTGGGAGTCAATGAGATCGAGTATTATCAGTCACTGCTAGATTCCCAGACATTGCTTGACAATGTATTGATCGATAAACTCAAAAACCTCAAACAAACATTTCATCAAGATCGTCGCAGTGTGATCGTAGATGAAGTCAAGCAAATCACGATCGAAAAAACACAAGTCATGGCTA
>CALFEZ010000161.1 GCA_937957895.1 uncultured Erysipelotrichaceae bacterium | reverse complement strand
GATGATCCGGTTTATCAACACCATAAAAGGAGGAAAAAAATGAAATTCGCAATTGGCTGTGATGAAGCAGCATTTGACTTGAAAGAGTTGATCAAGAAGCATTTACAGGAAAAAGGTATTGAAGTAACCGATTTTGGTACGTATAATGCTGATGAGAAAGTTCTTTATCCAAATGTGGCACAGAAGCTTTCTGAAAGTGTAGCTGCAAAAAATGAAGATTATGGTATTTTGATTTGCGGAACCGGGATCGGCATGGCCATCAGCGCCAATAAAGTACCGGGTATCCGAGCAGCCGTTTGTCATGATGCATACTCGACAGAGCGTTCAAAAAAATCCAACGACTGTCAGGTCATGTGTATGGGCGCACGCGTCATTGGTTTTGAGACAGCGAAATACATGGTAGACCTTTGGATAAAAAGTGATTTTGCAGGTGGTGGATCCACCCCAAAAGTCGAAGCAATGAACGAAATCGACAAGAAATACAAAGGTTGATTTGAACCAATAATACTCTTCATGCTAAAAAGGATGGAGTTTATTATACTTTTCCATTAGGTACCTCCTGTAGGAGGAACAAAAAGGCATCGTGAGCGGATGCCTTTTTGTTTTTTTCATGAAGTTGTGGACAAGTCTAAAGAAATATATTATTGTATATACAAGTATATATTAACACTTAAATCGGGTACAATGTACCGGGCAGCAAGAATTCACAAAGTAATATAAAAAGAAAGGAGGTCATCCATGGTAGATTTATCGAAATTTACAAAGAAGGATTTGGGCAAGCTTTTTGATTACTCTGTTTTGCCAAAAAACACTCGCGAGAAAGATATTCGTGACGGATGCAAAAAAGCAATAGAGTATCATTGTGCGTCATTTTACAGTTCCAGTCCGTTTTGGACACCGATCATTGTTGAAGAACTGGAAGGTTCTGATGTTTTGGTAGCCACTGGGATCAATTTCCCGTTTGGTTCTGGTACACCCGAAGTGAAAGCTTTCGAAGCGGAGGAAGCTTATCGATTGGGTAACCGTGCACTTGACATGGTCATAAATGTTGGTGCACTCAAAGACAAGCGATATGCGATCATTGAAAAAGAACTAAGACTATTTAAGCAAGCTTCGCAAGATGCACTTACAAAAGTGATTTTGGAAGTTTGTTTTTTGTCTGATGAAGAGATCGAGATAGGTTCAAAGTTGATTGCAGAAGCTGGAATCGATTATGTCAAAACATCCAGTGGTCAGTTTGAAGGACCATCAATGGAGCAGTTTTTGATCATGAAAAAGGCGGTCGAAGGAGCTAATGTCAAACTTAAGGTTTCTGGCGTTAAATTCCCACGGCCACAAAATGCATTCACATTCTTGCTGGCAGGTGCAGATTTGATTGGTACTAGGGCAGCACCTGAGATCATCGATGCAGTCGATCAACTCAGAGAGCTTGGATTGGTACCGAAATATAAAGGATAAAAAATCACTGAAAGGAAAAATTATGGGCAAATATTTAGTAGGTCTAGACGAGGGCACCACTGGATGTAAAACGTGTGTCTTTGACTTTGATGGAAAACTTATTGGTGAAGATTATCGTGAATACAAATGTTATTATCCTAAACCAGGCTGGGTAGAACAAAAAGCCGAAGACATTACCCCGGCGCTCTATGCTTCCGTAAAGCAGGCAATTGCTAACTCAGGTGTAGATCCCAAAGATATCGTTGCAATTGGATTGTCTTCTCAGGGATCTGTTTGTAGCATGATCGATGAAAAAGGGAATCTTTTAAGAGACTTCATCGGTTGGCAGGATGTACGGGCTCAAAAGATCGAACAAGCCGAGATTTTGTCAAAAATATCCAACGATGAGTTTTATGAGATAACTGGAGATCCTTTGGGATTCACATTGTCTGCTTGCCGTATCGTTTGGATGAAAAACAATGAACCAGAACTTTGGAACAAAATGTTCAAGTTGGTCAGTCATCAAGAGTACTTCTTAAAGGAATTCGGTGCAGATGACTATTACACCGATCTATCCTCCGCTAGCAGAATGTCGATCTGTGATGTGAACAATCATATTTGGTCTCAAAAGATGATCGATGTTTATCAGCTCAAAGAGGAGCAACTTCCTATTATCGTAACCGATCCAGGAAAAGTTGTTGCCAAGATCGATCAAAGACT
>CALFEZ010000160.1 GCA_937957895.1 uncultured Erysipelotrichaceae bacterium | reverse complement strand
GATATCAATGCACAGCATGCGAGTACATCTATGATCCGCAAGAAGGTGATCCTGATAGCGGGATAGCTCCTGGAACATCGTTTGAGGATCTGCCTGATGATTGGTACTGCCCATTGTGTGGCGTCACCAAGGACATGTTTGAACCGATCGAAGAGTAGAAAACACAATCCTTGATTGTGTTTTTTAAAGAAAGGCAGGTACCTATGAACCCTACAGTAACGATTACCATCCAAGGAGCAAAACCGATCGTCATCGAACTCTATCCCGAGATCGCGCCTAATACCGTGGACAACTTCATTTCATTGGTCAAAAATCGGTTTTACGATGGATTGATCTTTCATCGTGTCATCCCGCAGTTTATGATCCAGGGCGGATGCCCCAACAAAAACGGCACCGGGGGACCGGGATATACGATCAAAGGCGAGTTTGCCGGCAATGGCTTTGTTAATGAACTGAAACACCAACGTGGTGTCATCTCAATGGCACGTGCTCAGCATCCCGACAGTGCCGGTTCCCAGTTTTTCATCATGGTCGCCAATGCACCGCACCTGGATGGCCAATATGCTGCTTTTGGACAAGTGATCAGCGGCATCGAAACAGTCGATGCAGTCGTATCTCAAAAGCGAGATCCAATGGACAAACCACTCAGAGACATCGTGATCTCCAGTGCTACCGTTCAACTGCAAGGCTATCAACCCAATCAACCGCAAGTCATCAAGCGTTAACGCAATCTTAACAATTTTTCAGGCACCCCTAAAGACAAAAAAAACAAGGGTGTGCTACACTGATTTCAGAGGTGAAACACATGAAGATCGCATTTGTATGCATACATAACTCGTGTCGCTCGCAGATGGCAGAAGGATGGGCAAAAGCACTGGCACCGAAAGAGTATGAGATCTATTCTGCGGGAACCGAGTCTTATCCTGAAGTCAAACCATTGGCTAAAAGAGCCATGGAAGAAGCCGGCATCGACATGAGCAGTCATTATCCCAAACTTTTAAAAGACATCCCGGATTCTTTGGATGTACTGATCACGATGGGATGTGGTGTGGAATGTCCGTATGTCCCAGCACGTTTTCGCGAAGACTGGGGGTTGGATGATCCTTCGGGAGGTCCGTATGAAGGCTTCGAGTATACCCGTGATGTGATCAAAGAACGGGTAGAACGATTGCTAAAGGAGATCGAACAAGGAAGTCTTTTTGGTAAGACGACCATAAATCTGAACATGGAATGATGGCACGCCATCATTTTTTGTTGAGAAGCGATAGAGCATCTGATAAAGTGAGAGTATGATAGATATGGCTACGATCACCACCCCACGATTGATATTACGCCCGTTTAGACCATCGGATGTCGCCGATGTTTTTGAGTATGCCAAACTTCCTGATGTTGGTCCCAGTGCCGGCTGGCAACCACACAAAACGATCGAGGACAGCCAACGCATCGTTGCCATGTTTATGGCAAACAATGATGTGTGGGCAATCGTCCATGCTGCAGATGACAAAGTCATCGGATCGATCGGGCTGCATGAAGATGGATATCGAACGGGAGTGGATGCCAAATCGATCGGATATGTGATTTCTCCCTATTATCAAAATCAGGGATATGCCAAAGAAGCCGTAAATGCGATCCTTGATCATGCTTTTGTGGCGATGGGATATCAGATGGTGTCGGGATATCATTTCCCGTTTAATGTTGCTTCAAAAAAGGTACTTATCGGTTGTGGATTCGAGTATGAAGGCACATTGAAAAAAACAACCAAGCGGTTTGATGGCATGATCATGGATCATTGCTGTTACTTGATCGAGAAAGATCAATACAAAAGAAACACCGAACATCGATGAGCATTGTCGATGCTGTTATGTATATGCTACAATACAATCAGAGAAAAGAGAGAAATGACTATGGAAATGCAGGGGTTAGAGATCATCAGTTTCAAGATCATCAACCATGTCGGAGCAGCTAGAGACAAGTTTCTTGAAGCGATCGCTGTTGCGAAAAAGGGAGATTTTGAAAAAGCAGAGAAACTTCTCAAAGAAGGCGAAAAGCAGTTTGTGTTGGGGCATCAGGCACATACGGAACTGATCCAAAATGACGTTCGAGTACAATCGGTAACGATGAATCTGCTGTTGACGCATGCGCAGGATCAATTGATGAGTGCCGAAGGATTCAAGATCATCGCTACGGAGTTCATCGACGTTTACAAAGAGTTTTCCAAACAAAACAAGTAACAAAAAGCAGATCCCCATCATGTATGGATTTCTGCTTATAGAATAAGACATAGATCAGACCATCATGCCCTTGTCGAATTGTTGACAAGGGTTTTCGCAATCATCATTTTTGATCAAGAGCGTATGCATCATGACCATGCAGATCATAGCAAACGATCACGGGCAGATCTTTCACATCCAGCTCATAGATCGCTTCAGCCCCCAGGTCATCGTAGGCGATGACTTTTGATGACACCACACAGCTGCCTAATAGGGCACCGGCACCTCCGATCGCCACAAAGTACACAGCCTTATGGTCCAAAAATGCTTGTTTGACTTCTTCTGACCGATAACCTTTGGCGATGATGCCTTTGATGCCAAGTTGCAACAAAGTCACAGTGTAAGGATCCATGCGACTGGCGGTGGTCGGACCGGCACTGCCAAAGCTGAGATGTGGTGGAGTCGGGGATGGACCGACATAATAAAGGATCTGATCTTTCAGATCAAAAGGAAGTGCTCGTCCATGCTGAATGTCAGCGATCAGTCGCTTGTGAGCGGCATCTCTGGCGGTATAGATCTTGCCGGTGATATGCACGAAGTCATTGGCATGAAGTTGTTGCAACTGTTGATGATCCAATGGAGTGTGTATCTTGATCATAATGTCACCTGCCTGTGTCGTGTCATGTGGCAATTGATATTGACTGCCACCGGTAATCCGGCGATATGGGTTGGGAAATACTCGATAAACACATCCAGTGCCGTCGTCTTTCCACCCAGTCCCTGCGGACCGATGCCAAGTTCATTGATGGTTTGGAGCAGTTCAATCTCCAAATCGGCATAATCAGGATTGGGGTTGCGATCTCCGATCTCCCGAAACAAGGAGCGTTTGGCCAGCCATGCAGCCTGATCCATCGTGCCTCCCACACCGATGCCGACGACCATCGGCGGACAGGCGTTGGGACCGGCATGTTTGACGGTATGTAAAATAAACTCCTTGGCACCTTTTAATCCGTCGGCCGGAGTCAGCATCTTGAGTGCAGACATGTTTTCACTGCCAAATCCTTTGGCTGTAATATGGATGCGAAGTTGATCCCCTGCTATCAGATCCACATGGATGATGGCCGGAGTGTTGTCTTTGGTATTGACCCGTTCAAAGAGCGGATCTTTGACGATGGATTTACGCAGATATGCCACATCGTAGGCTTCTTTGACGGCAGCATGGATGATGTCATTAAGGTGTCCGTCTTCGATGTGT
>CALFEZ010000159.1 GCA_937957895.1 uncultured Erysipelotrichaceae bacterium | reverse complement strand
GTTGATATCATTGCCTCACGTTCAATGGACAAAATCAACTGAGCATACGATCCCCTCACCCCTTAAAGGAGAATGGCGCATGAGTAATAAAGCAGTCTCTTTGCTTGTTGTCGATGATGACATCCGAATCTGTGAACAACTTCAAGATCATCTTAAATATCATGAATCGATCAAGTCGATCGAAGTCGCACATGATGGTCTTGATGGTTTGCGAAAACTACGCTATTTTAAGCCCGATGTCATCCTTTTGGACTTGATCATGCCTCATGTTGATGGGTTGGGGTTTATGGAACAGGCACTCAAAGAAGGACTGCTTCAAAATACAAAGGTGATCGTTGCAAGTGAGTTGAGTCAGGATAGCATCGTTCAATATGCAGTCCAATTGGGAGCTAGTTTCTACATGTTGAAACCATATGATTTTGATGCCTTGGTCAATCGGATCCATATCATCGTCAATGAAAACGGCAACGGTCATCCAGCTCCGATCATTGATTCTGGCGATAGCAATGCTTACATCGTCAAATATCTTATCGACAGTGGTATTCCGGTGCACACCCTTGGTTATAAATATTTCTATTTTGCGCTACAACATTTGCTTAAGCAAGACAATGATGTTTTCTCGATCACTAAGTCGGTTTACCCGCTTGTTGCTTCTGCATTTAGAACTTCCAGTGCCAATGTCGACAAAGCCATGAGAAACTCATTGTCGTTGGCATTCAGTCAAAACGGTGATAGCTTGAGATCTTTCTTGGAAATCATGAATTACAAAGATCCCGAAAGAAAGCCTTCGAATTCAGAATACATAAACCTCGTCCTTGAAAGAATCAAGCAATCATATTGAAAGCGTATGTCTCATACGCTTTTTTTATGTTTCATTTCTTATGATGTCATCGATGATACCCATGATGGGAACGACATCTTTATGTTCAGCCAACGTGACGATGATCATTTTTTTCTTTGGGATCATAACCAAAAACTGACCATCGGTGCCATAACCGAAGTAAATGTCAGTGTCTGTCAACCAGATTCCATATCCATAACCATGCAATCGAAAAAGTTTTGATGGATCGTCATAATTTGGTGTATGATACTTCAGTTTGATCATTTTATCGATCCATGTGCTAGAAACAAGTTGTCTGCCATCGTAGGTCCCTTTTAAAAGCATAAGCTGCCCAATCTTAAGCAGATCTTCAGCATTGAGCCAGAGTCTTGTTGCTCCGGCACAGTAATCACCATATTTCTCCCAACGGAAGTGGTGGATGCCAAGAGGCTCGAATAGTTCTCGTTGGATAAACTGGATCAGATCTTCATCGATCAGATGCTGCAAAATTACAGATAACAAGAAAAATCCAGCATTGGAATACAGAAAAGCCTCACCTGGCTTATCAATGATGGGATGGTTTATCACCATGTCAACATATCGATGCGGATCAAGGTCTTTGATGTCATTTCGCATCATGAGCATGTCACGATAACCAATGCTGTGTGTTAAAAGATGCTCGATCTTGATTTGCTTTATAAACTCCAGGTTGCTTGCATTGGTGACCGTGACGATATCCTTCAAAAATGGATAAACATTACTCTTTTCATTTATTGGGGGGTATTTTTTCTGTCTTGATCGTTCTATGATCATGCCCAACACCAAGGCCATTACGGTCTTGCTGATGCTCCTGACATCACATAGGTCTGAAAATCCATCGAAACCGTGTTCAAAAACCTCATCATCTTTTTGGATCGCAAGATATCTCATATTAAGTCTCTGCCCAGCTTGATCATTTGTCTGTTCGAACTGGTTGATGATTTTATAAAAACGTGATTCATCCATGGCTATCACTCCTTTCATGATGCAAAGAGAACCCTCTCAGGTTCTCTTATTATACCACTTGCAATGGAGTTATCTAAAATCAACCCCAATATTTGTTTGTAACTGCTGCCAATTTATTGTAGACGTCAGCATCTTTGAGTGCCAGGAATGTATCTTTGAAGATATGATACATGTCTGTGTAGATCTTGTGGTTTTCCATGTTTGGCTCAATGAAACCATATGTATGGACCATTTTTTCTACGGCCTCTTCGATCGTTGGGAAAACACCTGCTCCTACTGCTCCCAAAATAGCTGCTCCCAATGTCGTACAATCGGAAATACGAAGCTTCTCGACTGGACGCCCATAGACATCTGCTTGCATTTGACACCAGAACTCAGATTTAGCACCACCACCGGACAGACGGATCGTATCAAATGGACGATCAAGTACTTTTTCCATGGCTTCCACGATCATTCTGATCTCATACACGACACCTTCCAATACGGAACGAGCCATGATCGCACGGTCATGAGCCAATGTCAAACCAATGGATCCACCTCTTGCATTATCATGATAGTAAGGTGAAACTTGACTCGACAAGAATGGTAAGAATAAGAATCCTTTACATCCCACAGGAGCTTTGGAAGCTTCCAATGTGATTAAATCATATGGATCCAAGCCAAGTTTTTCGGCAGCATCTTTTTCTACTTGTGCATAAGTATCACGCCACCAACGCAAACATACACCTGAAGCAAAAGCCAAGCCTTCCATGTCATATCTTTGAGGGATGGCATGACCACCAAACAATACTGCATGGTCAACATCAGGACGACGGCTGTCAACGTGGGCAACCATGACCGCAGCAGTACCGATCGTGATCTCGGACAAACCTTCACGAATGACACCGGCTCCGATGGCTGCACATTGTTGGTCACCACCACCACAACAGATAGGCATGCCTGGTTCAAAACCAGTTGCCTCAGCTGCTTCTTTGGAAATCACACCAACTTGACGCATTGGTTCTTTGACTGGTGGAAGTTTGTCTTTGCTGACATTGATCGCATCCAACAGCTCATCGGACCAGTCTAGTTTTTTGATGTCCATCATACCATTGAGAGTCAATGATGCTGGATCAGTAAACAATTCAAATGATCCAAGTTTATGAAGTAGCCATTCTTGACCATTCACAAATTTCCATGCTTTTTCATACAGATCAGGACGCTTGTCACGTACCCATTTGAACTTTGGATATGCCCATAATCCCGATAGTGGAACGCCACTTACTTCGTGGTAATGATCTCTCCCAATATTATCGTCGATCCATTTGATTTCTTCTCCTGCTCTGCCATCAGACCACACAATAGCATCGCACAATGGGTTCCATTCTTCATCGATCGGAACGAAGGTTCCACGTTGGCTAGAAAGACCGACAGAACCGATGTCTTTCGCTTTGACACCTGACTTTCTGATTGCTTCTTTCGCTGCTTCGGATACACCTTTCCATAATGCATGCATATCTTGCTCTACCCATCCTGGATGTGGATATTTACATGGGTATTCGCGATAGCCTGATCCTAATAAATTACCGTTCAAATCCAAAATAAACACGGTAGCACCGGTCGTACCGGCATCTATTCCAGCTACATATTTTGCCATTTTTTTCTCCTTTGATCTCTTTTAATGACATATGAATCGATACACCTAAATCACGTGCTTCCCCCCGGATGCATCCCTCCTTCCTTGAAGCAAACGGATCTTGGATATCTCTTTTATCACTTTAGTTAAGCGCTTTCATCAGTTTTCAAACAGATACTTAACACTGCTTGGATTGGATCGCATGCAGGTGCATGTTACTAGCATCAAAGGATGCGATCCACTTGGTACAACACTCTGTTTGAGTGTTCGCCATTACGATTATTGACATGTGGCATGTCTTGACTTGGAGTTATAAACTAGATATGGATCGGATGTCCAACCAGCACATGAGCAGCTTCCATGATCGCTTCTGATACCGTCGGATGCGGATGTACGACACGAGCCAGTTCATCTGCTGTCACCTCCAAATCGATGTATGATGTTGCAGCATGGATCAGTTCTGTCACATGTGCACCTACGATATGAACACCAAGAATCTCATTGAAAGCGGCATCAGCTATGATCTTGACAAACCCTGTGGTTTCGTTCATTGCAACCGATTTACCATTGGCTGTAAAGGGGAAAACACCTACCTTGACATCATAATTTTGTTCTACTGCCTGTTTTTCTGTCAATCCTACACTTGCCACTTCAGGATATGAGTAGGTACATCGTGGCATATTGGCATGATTGATCGGTCTGATGGTACGTTTCAAAATTGAATCGATAGCAACCAGAGCATGCGCAGATGCAACATGAGCAAGTGCCATTTTTCCATTGACATCACCAATGGCATAGACACTAGGACAAGTCGTTTTAAAATGATCATCGACTTGGATCCATCCTCGATCAGTCAACTTGATACCGACTTTGTCCAAACCAAGGTTGTCGATGTTGGGACGAACCCCAGCAGAAACCAACAATCTAGAGCATTCCATTTCCATGGTTTTCCCATCGGCTTCAACGATTACTCTAACATCGGTTCCATTTTGTTTTACTGACACAACTTTGGTGTTGGTGTGAAACTTGATTTTTCGTTTTTTATATGCACGTTCGATCTCTTTGCATACATCCTCATCTTCGTTTGGCAATAAGTGAGGCAGCATTTCAATGATCGTCACATCTGCTCCGTATGTTTGCCAGATGCTCGCAAACTCCATCCCGATAGCTCCGGCCCCGATAATGATAATCTTGTCATTTGGACGTATGTCCGTGACTTCAAGTGCTTCACGAGAAGTCATGATGTTAGGATGGGTGTAGTCAATACCAGGAAGCTTGAATGGGTGAGAACCGGTTGCCAAGATCACATGCTCTGCGTTGACTGTTTCATTGGATGGTGAGATTTTCACCTGAGTCGGAGATGTCAACGTAGCCTCCCCAAAGAAAACGGTGATGTTGTGTTTGCTCATCAATCCTTTGACTCCCTTGGTCAAACTTGCACTGACATCCCGACTTCTTTTTTGAGCAGCAGCATAATCTGCTTTGATCGACTCTTTATCGATCGTGATGCAATATGAAGAAGACTCTTTTACCGTACGTAATA
>CALFEZ010000158.1 GCA_937957895.1 uncultured Erysipelotrichaceae bacterium | reverse complement strand
AAGATCCTGTTTTCCTTTATCATGCTTTTGGGAAGACTTGAGCTTTTTACGATCATTGCTCTGATCGTGCCGCAACGTTGGTCATCAGAGAGCTGATCCTACTCAATCAAAGAACCGACAAGATCGATGCCTCATCGATCTTTTTCTTGATATTTGAAACAGTAAGCGTATAATTTTTTTTAGATAGAGGACATCACATGGAAAAACTAAAGAAAGAATTAGGAGAGATCGAAGTATGGGCACTTGCTTTGGGTGCCATCATTGGTTGGGGATGTTTTGTTTTGCCTGGCAACAAGTTCCTTCCGGATGCAGGACCGCTTGGAACTGCGATTGCACTGATGATCGGAGCCTTGATGATGGTGATCATCGCTCGCAGTTATGGTATCCTGGTCCGTCGTTTTCCGGTCGCAGGTGGTGAGTTTACATTTGCATATGTGGGCTTCGCCAAAAAGCATGCATTTTTTGCCGCATGGCTTTTGGGTTTGTCGTATCTTAGCATCGTTCCGCTCAATGCCACGGCATTGGGTTTGATCAGCCGGTTTATGTTTCCCGGGATCATCCAGGTGGGGTATCTGTATACAGTCGCAGGATGGGACGTGTATGCGGGAGAGATCATCGTTGCTTCACTGACACTTGTCATTTTGACTTATCTCAATGTCAGGGGAGTCAAGCTTTTTGGAAAGATCGCTAAATTGCTGGCGTTTGGTTTGACAGGTGGTATCGTATTGCTGTTTGTGGCAGCATTGATCAATCCGATAAGCGAGATCGAGTATCTCACACCGGTGTTTTCCACTGAGAAAAGTTGGTGGGCAGGGATCATCTCGATCGTGGCCATCGCACCGTGGGCATTTGTTGGATTTGACACGATCCCTCAGGCTTCCGAAGAAATCAAGTACGACCCAAAACGTTCGTATCGTTTGATGGTGATCGCCATCCTGGTCGGAACCCTCATGTATGTGTTGGTCAATACATTGACTGCCATGGTCGGACCATGGCAAAATTTCATCGTTGATAACTCCCAGTGGGCGACCGGAAGTGCTGTTGCATTGATTGCCGGAGATCTTGGTCTTCTGGTTTTGGGTATTGCGATCTTAAGTGCGATCTTAAGTGGGATCAACGGCTTTTTGCTGGCATCGAGCCGATTGTTTTTAGTCATGGCCCGCACCCATGCATTGCCTGAAGTTTTCAGGCAGATCCATCCAACCTACAAAACCCCTCACAACACCTTGTGGTTTGTCATGGCGATTTCATTGATTGCTCCATGGGTAGGTCGCGCTGCACTTTTGTGGATTGTGGACATGGCAGCCATCGGAGCAGCCATTGGTTATTTTTACACCTGTGCCAGTGCTTTGGTTTTGTATTTTAGAGATAAAAACGATCATGAACTTAAAAAGAACATGCCATTTGCTTTGTTGGGCAGCATCTTTTCGATCATCTTTGCCGTGCTGTTGTTGCTTCCCGGAAGCCCGGCATTCTTATCGGTACCATCCTTGATATCCCTTGGGGTATGGTTTCTGATGGGATGGTTGTTTTATATGACCAGTAGCCGATATCGTACAGCTTCCAAAGAAGATCTGGATCATCAGTTTGGGGTGATCGAATGACGCAGGTAAGCAGAAGCGTCAAGTTCAATCGAGTCGTGAATGATCCACTGCGCAAGAATCTAGTGACGATCTTAACAGAGCTGGTTATCCATTCGATCCAGCAGCGCAAATTTTCAAGAGAATACATCAGCCGTTTGTGTTATCGCAAAGGCTATCCGCCTTTAAAAAACTATGTTTCGGACATACAGATCGGCAGACTGCAAACTTCTCGTATCCTTCATAGTGATGCATCAGCCAGACAATTGATCGATAAAGTGCAGTTCTATCAATTCTGTAAAGCCAATGACATCCCAACCCCCAAAGTGTTGGGGTATACGATAAGTGGTGTTTTGCATGATTTCAAAAAAGATCATGAATCATTTGATTTCAAACATTTTCAGCATCTGATCGAGACATGGATCGCCAACAGTCCCCATCAAAGCATCTTCATCAAGCCGGTCGATGGCAAAGGTGGTGTTGGTGCTTATCGTTT
>CALFEZ010000157.1 GCA_937957895.1 uncultured Erysipelotrichaceae bacterium | reverse complement strand
GACCTCATATCACACTGGTTCGCCAGTTCAAAGCCAGAGAAGACATACCTTTGGTGTTGCCATACATCGAAAAAGCGACCATACAAGTCGATGCTTTTCATTTGATGCAATCTGTGCGCATCAAAGACATGTTAAGATATCCTACGATCATGACTTTCGATCATGATGGTGAAGCTGATTGAGAAAACAAAACACCGAGCGGTGTTTTTTAATGAAGCAGTTTATCAGATCAACCCGGTCAACTCCATGCTCAGCTTATAGATCTTTTGTTGCATAACAGGATCCAAGGCATGTTTTGCCGGAGTTTCTTCGATGGTCAAGTGGAAATATTTCCCGGATACTCTCGACATCTTGGGATCAGCGATCAGGTAATAGATTGCTTCTGCTGATGTAGCAGGGTCTCTTAGAAACGGCTGTATGAAAAACTTACTGAAAGTACGGTATAGCCATCCATTGTTATGGCCGATATTGGACTTGACATCTCCGGGATGCATGGCATTGATAGTGACACCGCTGTCAACGAGTTGTTTGTCAAGTTCCCATACAGTCAACAACTGAGCTGTCTTGGATGCACCATATCCACGTAAACCAGTGTAATGTCTTTTTCTCCAATGGATATCATCGATATTCAACCCATTGAAACGATGTCCTTCTGAGTTGATCTGCAGGATGCGGGCAGGGGAACTGGTTTTGATCCGCTCCAGAAGAAGCTGAGTCAATAAAAAAGAAGCAAGATGATTCACGCAAAATACCTTTTCAAAACCTTCTTTGGTATGCGTGGCTTTGGTGGCATGCATCCCAGTGCAGTTGATCAGTGCATCGATTTTTGGATAGTGAGTCAAAATGTGCTTTGCAGCATGTCGTACATCATCAAGATCGGAAAAATCCGCAATGACGATATCGATGGAAGCAGGGTACTTTGAAACGATCGAAGCTTTGACTTGCTCTGCTTTGTATTGATCTCTGACGACCATGACGATATGAGCTTGACCCATGGCCAAACGTTTGCATGTTTCAAGTCCGACACCTGAAGTGGCTCCGGTCAAAACCACCACTTTGTTTTGCATGTGTGCAGTGGTGGTGTGTTGTGGTTTGTTGCGATTGATCAAAAACATCAGCTCATCAGGCATTCTCATTGTTTCACCATCTCTTGATCATCCAAACTTCTTGGCCATGAATTTGCGATATATTTTCTTAAATCGAGGGATGTTGTTGAATATGTCTCCCCAAAGATCATAATAATCACGTTGTTCAACAATCATACCATGATCATCGAGAGTCAATCGAGTACTCCCGAAAATAGGTGTGCTGGGATACTTTTTGAATGACATCGTCATGATCCACTCCATGAAGATCACATTGTCGTTTTTTGTGACATTTGAAAGTTCCATGTGTAGTGATTGGCAACGATGTGTCAGCCGCTCACACATGGCAGTAAAGGCATCGATCCCTTCGATTCTCTGGATGGAGTCTTGAAACACGATGTTATCTGCATAATAAGGAAAAATATGAGACCAATCCGGTTTACCTTCACGATTGTATGTTTTGGACCATAAATGTAGGACGGATGCCTCCGTCAATGGTTCTAGTTCGCTTGTCGTCGATTTGCTTCTTATCATCATGATATCTCCATCAGCGTTTCTTCTTTAGATCTTTTTCTACGGCATCAGCAGCCAGTTTGCCCGTAAGTACGGCAACCGGTACACCGGCAGGGTTGAATGCCCATTGACCTGCCTGCTTGATCGAAGCGATCGGAGTAAGCACGGACTTACTGACGCGCAAAAATCGGTATTCTACCGGAAAAGGATCATTGGCAAAGGACCAACCCGTGACAGATCCATCCGTGCTGTTTGTCAAAGAGGATATCGTCAATGGAGTAGCAACCAATGATGCTTTTACGCTATTTTTCAAGTCAAAAGGTAATCCATGTGATAGTTGTTCGATCATCACATCTTTGACCAAATCCTTCAGACGGTCATACAAGCCAAGTCGCTTGATATGTTTGGTCAAATCATGGTCGAACAATGTTGAAACGATCAGACTCGTTTCATTAGCAGGTGAAAGAGCAGGATCGCGTAATCCGGGGATCGAAATCTCAAGCGTGTTATAAGCGATGAATCGTTTGATCCAATCGAAAATCTTCTCCTTATCCTCTACAAACCCGTGTTCAGTTTTTACTTCTTTGATATCAACGATCGACAAACCCTCCTTATGTCTTGTGTAAAAACAATGAGGACCAAAAGGCAAGGCAAATCGTTCTAAAGGATGATCTATGATGAGATAGGAAGTGATGATCGAATCGGCACCTTTTTTGGTTTTATAGAAATCCTTTTTCATTTGGATCTCTTTTAAAAGCGAAGGAGAAAGTATCGAACTCTGGTCGATCGCCTGATAAAGATGATTGGTATCTGCAGCCCAGATCAACTGATCATATGTGTATGAAGTTTGATCGTGGGTAATGATCGTTTTGCTTGTTGGATCGATCGTGATCACTTCTTTTTGTGTCAGTAGTTCTCCCCGATGCTTTTGGATCAAATCGATCATGGCATCGATGATCGTTTGAGTCGATCCTTTGGGATAGTGATATTGTTGGTACAAAGTAAAATAAGAAAGTGCAAAAAAGGTGGGGGTTTGATCAAAAAAGTGCTGAGAGATGATCTGGATCAGTGCCTCATTGTTGGTAATCTTACGTAAATGATCGTTGATGGGTTCCATGAGTTTCATGGCTTTTCTCATTTTCCTCATAAAACGAAACATCCATGGCAACAATGTCTTGCTTACGTACTTGATGTCGTATGGTTTGGGCAAAAACAAAGGGTTTTCGATACCATATAGTACATCCATGTAATCCATCACACGATAAATATCAGATATTATTCGATCGATATCTTGTTGATGA
>CALFEZ010000156.1 GCA_937957895.1 uncultured Erysipelotrichaceae bacterium | reverse complement strand
CGATCGAACGGA
The DNA here is from genome assembly GCA_937957895.1 of uncultured Erysipelotrichaceae bacterium. Lineage (GTDB taxonomy): Bacteria > Bacillota_I > Bacilli_A > Erysipelotrichales > Erysipelotrichaceae > UBA6182. The sequence continues at coordinate 1,227 of CALFEZ010000156.1, read as the reverse complement.
AGTTCGAATCGATCACCCAGGTTCAAGTCAATGTCCGTGCCGGACTGACGTTTGCGACCGGACTGAGATCGATCTTGCGTCAAGATCCTGACACCATCATGGTGGGGGAGATCCGTGACACGGAAACTGCTGAGATCGCCATTCGTGCTGCCATTACCGGACACTTTGTCTTGTCGACGATCCATACCAATGATGCACTATCAACGGTCACTCGTTTGATAGACATGGGGATCGAACCTTTCTTGGTCGCTTCCTCTGTCAAATGTGTCATTTCTCAGCGACTTGTCAAAAAGATATGTCCACATTGCAAAACATCGATCCATTTGACCAGTACCGATAAGTTGCTATTGCATACGGATATCAATGAAGCCCAAAAAGGAAGAGGATGTTTCCACTGCAATAAGACCGGTTATACCGGACGTACCGCGGTGTTTGAGATCATTTTGATTGATGCTCACTTAGAAGATATGATCTCGAAAAGAGCATCGATGGAGCAGCTTAGAGCATATGCTGCCGAAAAGAAAATGCGCATGTTACGAGACGAAGTTTTGGATCTGATAAAAGACGGTATCACCACCGTTGAGGAAGGTATCCGAATTCTATATTCAGCTGATTAAAACGGCTTAGAAAGAGGTTATTATGTTTGACAAAATACTTGAATATGCACAAGACAAAGAGTGTTCCGATGTGCATCTTGTGACAAGAATGCCTCCAATCGTGCGATCGGTGGGGAAGCTGATCCGTTTGGATATCACCTTTGATATTGCTGAACTGGATGAAGAAACGGTTATGGAATGGATCGATCTTCTGACCAATGATGATCAGATGAAACAGTATCGTCATGGGGAAGATGTGGATACCGGATATACAGACAAGTATGGCAACCGATATCGTGTCAATGTGTACCGCCAACAAGGTGTACCAGCGATCGCGATCCGTCTGCTTAAAAATGAGATCCCAACGATCGACTCACTCCGACTGCCTCAGATCTTGAAGCAACTTTCCATGATGCCGCGGGGACTGGTGCTTCTTACAGGACCTACCGGTGTTGGTAAATCGACCACACTGGCTGCCATGATCGACTATATCAACATCAACAAACAACAGCACATCCTCACGATCGAAGATCCGATCGAGTATGTCCACAAACCAAAGAATTGTTTGATCAACCAACGTGAAGTCCACAAAGACGTATCTGACTTTCTACCGGCACTTCGTTCTGCACTT
>CALFEZ010000155.1 GCA_937957895.1 uncultured Erysipelotrichaceae bacterium | reverse complement strand
GGTACGACCAATGATTTTGCCAAAACCCACGGACTTTTGGTATCCGAAGACAAAGCATTGGACATCATCACTCATCAATCCCAACAAACGATCGATATCGGTATGTTCAATGATCGCTACTTCAGTTATGTCGCTGCTTTTGGTGCATACACTGCGGTTGCTGTCAAAACAAGTCAAAAATTAAAAAACTATCTCGGTTATCAGGCATATGTCCTGACATCATTTACCCATTTGAACTCACTCAAGCGTTATCACATCACTCTGACCATCGATGATCAGACAACCCATGAAGACGTCATCTTTTTTGCCGTTTCCAACGCCACATCGATCGGTGGGCTGATCCATTATCATCACGATCAGATCCAACTCAACGATGGATATTTGGAAATGTGCATGATCCGCTATCCCGAAAATGGCATCGATGCCATCAAAACCATCCAAAGTCTGAACAAACAAACGTTCGATCATCCCAACATCGTCATCAAAAAAGTTGCTTCACTGACCGTTTCATCAGAATCACCTCTTTTTTGGAGCATTGATGGTGAAGCCGGAGGTGAACTGCAGCAAGTAACGATCTCATGTCTTCACAATGCCGTAACGATCATCAAACCGACTGATCCAATACAGAAATGATCCTGTCGATCGCCTCTGACACACGATTTGGGGATGTGGCGATGTTCATGCGGAAAAACCCATTACCGCTTGTTCCAAACACAGAACCATCATGAAGCCATACTTTGGCTTTTTTTAACAGCAAATCTTTGATCTCTGATTGCTCTTTTTGATACGCTCTAAAATCAAGCCACAGCACATACAGTCCCTGATGGTCGATCACTTTGATCTTGCTGTGATGTTTGTTTAGTTGCTTAATCACCAGATCGCGATTGGCTGCGATCTGTTGGATCATGGCATCGACATACGCATCTCCATAAAGATATGCCGCTTTATGGGCTGCCTGACCCCATCCGTTGACACCGGTCATTCCCATCTTTTCAAACTCTCGCCAAATGCTGCGGGTGTGATCTTTGTTGAAAACGATGATTTGCGATGTATGAAGATCTGCCAGATTGAATGTCTTGCTGGCAGAGATGAGCGTGATCACAAACTCCTTATACGAAGGATCAAGATCAAAAAGCATGTGATGCTTATGCGGAGCAAACACAAAATCCATGTGGATCTCATCGCTGATCAAGATCACATCATGTCTTTTGCATAGATCAGCCAGTCCCTTTAATTCTGATATGGTCCATACTCTTCCTACCGGATTATGTGGTGAACAGAACACGAC
>CALFEZ010000154.1 GCA_937957895.1 uncultured Erysipelotrichaceae bacterium | reverse complement strand
TGCAAGGAATCGATAGAGCAGCACAAACCATGGCAATACCGATCCCGGTATTGCCGCTGGTGGGTTCGATGACTTCGGTTTGATCATCGATGTCACCGTCGATCAATGCTTGTTTGATCATGGCATAAGCAATACGGTCTTTGACGCTACCACCAGGATTGAAACTTTCAACTTTAACAAGCACTCTGGCTTGGAGATCTTCAAAAGCATCAGAAACATCTACCAAGGGCGTTTTGCCGATGGTCTCAACGATTGAGTTATATATCATATTTTTTCACCAGAATCACAATATCAAAAATATGATGAAAATACCACTGATGTTATCTTTGCATAAAAAAACTAAGGATTCCTTAGTTTGAAAATGAAGAGATGATTCCAATTACTATTCAAAAGAATAATCACATTCTTAACCAATTCGATTCATGCAAGAAATCTGCGATAAGAAATAAGAATCCAAAGTCTAACAAAGAAACGATGCCATCATACTTCTCACTACTTCGAATCATCTCTTCACCCATATTATACACCTTAAGTCAGTGCAATGATAGTCTTTTAAAGCAGATATCAAAATTCCATCAGTTTACTTAAAAAGCGCGACACATCCTCGCTTTTGGGCGATGCAAAAAACTGTTGAGTCGGTGCAATTTCCTTGATTCCCTGATCATCCATATAAAGTACCATGTCTGTTGCATTTTTGGCGAATCCAAGGTGATGGGTGACGATGATCATTTGCATTCCAGATTGTACAAGTTCTTTGAGCATGATGAGCACTTCCGCTGATAGTTCCGGATCCAAAGCGCTGGTGGGTTCATCCAACAAAAGCAGCTTAGGATTGATGGCTACGGCTCGAATGATCGCGATCCGCTGTTGCTGTCCTCCTGATAGCTGAACCGGAAACTTGTCCTTTTCGTGCATCAGATTAAAACGCTTCAAAAGCTCATACGCTTTCTCATTTGCTTGTTCTTCACTCATTTTGAAAGTGTGGATCAATGGCAAAGTGATGTTTTTGATCGCGGTAAGGTGTGGAAAAAGCCCATTGCTTTGAAAAACGAATCCGATTTTTTTGCGATATTCAAACAATGTTGCCTCAGTTTGATCGATCCACTCATCATCCAAAGCAAACTTCCCTTCCGTTGGTTTGATCAGTCCCCCGAGTATTCGCAAAAAAGTAGACTTTCCACCACCGCTGGGACCGATGATCGCCAACGATGAAAATGAAAAATCCAGATCCAGACGATCCAGAACAATCTGCTTATCGAAGGTCATCGATAGTTTTTCTGTCCTAATTCTCATAGCGATTGATCCTCTCCAAATAATGAGCAAACAAACTTACCGGGAATGTGAGTGACAGATATAAAGCAGCCAAGGTGATGTAACTGACAAAGTAGGTGTTGAAATTGTTGGCAGTGATCTCTTTGGTCACCTGAGTCAGTTCGATCAGTGCGATCATCGACAACAGTGAAGAGTCTTTGATCACCGAAGCAAACTGTCCGGCGATCGCCGGTACCGTACGAATAAACAACTGAGGCAAGATCACCAGACGGATCGTTTGCAGACGACTTAGACCGATCGAACGTGAGATCTCTGTCTGTTTCGATTCGATCGAGTTAAGACCACCACGAAGGATCTCTGAAATATAAGCCGATTCAAAGATCGAGAGGATGATCACTCCTGCCCATAAACGGTTGCTAAATCCCCATGCTGTTCCGATCACGTAATAAAAAAAGATGATCTGCACTAGTAATGGTGTACCGCGAATGATTTCAACATAGACTCTGCTGAGTTGATTTAAAAAAAGAAAATGACTTCGTTTTGCCAGAACGACGATCGTACCTAAAAACAAAGATAGAAGCATCGAATAAATGGCGATCTGCATCGTCAAAGAAAAACCCATCATAAAACGGGTCCGGTAGGGCCACAATTGTGTAAAATCAAAATTGACACCGGCCCTTTGGGCTGAAACATAGAGAAAAACTCCAATCAGCCCAAATACGGCAAGCCCTGAGAGCGATCGTTTGATCATTGTTCGAAATCAAAGAAGAAATCGAAGCCGTACGAGTCAAACAAAGCTTTTTCTTCTGCTAAAAATTGCTGTGTGATCCTGTCAAAACCACCATCAGCTCTAAACTCAAGCAAAAATGCGTTGAATTTTTCAGTTAGTTCACTTCCCTTAGGAAATGCAGCTCCCCACCCTTCGGTTTGCTGACCACTCAAAAACAATGGTTTGGTCGTCGTTGGATTGCTGTTTACATTGCGAAGTACCGTTAGTTGATCATAGATGAACGCTTGTGCGCGGTTGTTGATCACTTCAGCAATGGCAGCACTTTCATCATCCAAACGCAAGATGGTTGCCAACGGGAAAGTGTTGGTCGCAAATGTATCACCGGTGGTGCCGGTCTTGACCACGATCGTGTATCGTGGATCATTGAGTTTGTTGGAGTCTTCCACATCCAGACTGATCGGAACGATCATCGAAAGCAGTGCACGAGCATATGGTTTTGAAAAGTCGACACTTTCTCTGCGTTGCTCGGTGATGGTCATCGATGAGATGACCATATCCACTTGGTTGGTTTGCAGTGATGGGATCAATCCTGTCCAGTTGATGTTCTGGATCTCGATATCATAATCCAAATATTCTGCAAATGCTTTGGCGATCTCGACGCTGACACCTGCCGGTTTGCCTTGCAGATCGGATGTTTCAAACGGTGGATAAGCCAGTTCCATCCCGACTTTCAAGACTGGTCGATCGTCCGAGTTAGGATTGTTGGTACATCCACTTAACATCAGCATCCCCACGATGAGGATCCAAATAAATCTCTTCATAACTTTCTCCTTATTGATCAATCCATGATTTCCAAGATATCTAATTTGTCATATATTTTTTTCAATGCTTCATCCACATAGTCGACTTCCAATCGATCGAATTCACCGCGATCGGCAGCTTCACGCAAACGCGGGTCGATCGGAAGTGTGGCAAGTATGTCAAGATGATGTTTGTTGGCATATTCCGTAAGTTTGCTTTCACCAAATGGGTGGATGATCTGTCCATCAAGAGTTTCCATCCAGCTCATGTTTTCAATGATCCCCAAGATGGGGATGCCCATTTGAAATGCCATATCGATGGCTTTTGATACGATCATGCTTACTAGATCTTGCGGAGTCGTGACGACCACGATACCGCTGATGGGGATCGATTGATACACCGTAAGTGGTACATCACCGGTTCCCGGTGGCATGTCGATGTATAGTACATCCAAATCCGACCATAAAACCTTACTGTAAAACTCTTTGATGGCATTGTTGATCATGATGCCACGCCACATGACTGCCTTTTCTTCATGATCGAGCAACATGTTGGCAGTGATCACCCTTAGATGATGCGGTGTGATGGCAGGATAGATCAGTCCCGATTCAGTGCCTCTTGCCTGCTGATGGATACCAAACATGCGACCGATCGAAGGTCCTGTAACATCAGCATCCAGCAATCCGGTTTGATATCCGTGACGTATGGAGCTGTTTGCCAATAATCCCGTTACAAGCGATTTGCCGACACCTCCTTTCCCGCTGACAACAGCGATCACTTTTTTGATGTGACTCTCCTTGTTCAATTTGACAGCAAACGGATTGAACTGCGGATCAGTATTTTTTGTCATGTTATCCTCTTTCTATTCCATTCCCATATTAAAAAAGACTTGACATCAAGTCAAGTCATATCATCCAAAGCCTCTGATCAGTAAGATGATCAGCAATACCGTTAGTAAAACGACATAAATAAACACATCTCCAAGTACCATCGGTTTTTCATACCGTATCACACAAAGACTTGG
>CALFEZ010000153.1 GCA_937957895.1 uncultured Erysipelotrichaceae bacterium | reverse complement strand
GACAGAATGATTTCAGCATCCTTGGTAAAAGAACTAAGAGAAAAAACCGGAGCAGGAATGATGGACTGCAAGAAGGCACTTGAAGCCACAGAAGGTGATGTGTCCGCAGCAATCGACTGGCTTCGTGAAAAAGGCATTGCCAAAGCAGCAAAGAAAGCTGATCGCGTAGCAGCCGAAGGTCTTACACGCGTCATCGTCAACGGCAATACCGCAGCATTGGTCGAAATCAACTCCGAAACGGATTTTGTTGCTAAAAACGAACAATTTTTAAGTCTGCTTGATGGTGTCTCGACCCTTATCAGCAAAGAAGCTCCAAATAGCAACGAACAAGCACTTGCGTTGCCATACAACGGCGATACGGTAGAAGCAGCGATCATTGCAGCTACGGCAACGATCGGAGAGAAAATCTCTTTCCGTCGTTTTGAGATCGTGACAAAGAACGACGATCAGTTGTTTGGTGTGTACATGCACAATGCAGGACGCATCAGTGCATTGGCTTTGATCGAAGGTGGCAATGAAGAAGTGGCAAAAAACATAGCCATGCAGGTAGCATCGATGTCTCCGCAATATGTATCTCGTGATCATATGCCATCAGAAATCGTCAACAAAGAGCGTGAGATCCAAAAAGAAATCGTAAAAAATGACGAAACACTGGCTTCAAAGCCTGAAAAGGTTCTTGCTGGCATCGTTGAAGGAAGATTGTCAAAATCACTTCAAGATATGTGTCTTGTAGATCAGATCTACTTTAAAGATCAAGATATGAAAGTAGGTCAGTATTTGAAAAATGTGAATGCCAAAGTTATCTCCTTTACCCGTTATGAAGTGGGAGAGGGAATCGAGAAGAAAGAAGACAATTTCGTAGAAGAAGTCATGAATCAAGCATTCGGAAAATAAAGGACACTTTCGTGTCTTTTTTTTCAAGGGGGTACACCAATGTATAAACGAGTACTATTGAAACTAAGTGGTGAGGCATTGTCTTCGAAAGATCACCAGTTGGATCCGCACATCCTGAGCTCACTTGCAGAAGAGATCAAAGAGATTTCCGAGATGGGTGTTGAAGTGGCAATCGTTGTTGGAGCCGGTAACTATATCCGCGGCAAAAGCGCAGAAAAGCTTGGTATAGACCGAGTTCAGGCAGATTATATGGGCATGCTGGCAACGGTGATCAATGCTATTGCCATCCAAGGCGCATTTGAGAAGATAGGGATCCCGACCAGAGTGCAGACAGCCATTGAAATGAACAAGATAGCAGAACCATTTATCGTTCGCAGAGCCATCAGACACCTAGAAAAAGGTCGTGTGGTCATTTTTGGAGCTGGGA
>CALFEZ010000152.1 GCA_937957895.1 uncultured Erysipelotrichaceae bacterium | reverse complement strand
GTGCTCGATTTTGAACGAGCCGCAACCTTGCGTGACATCATCATGGAACTCAAAAGTCAATAGAGGCATGCCTCTATTGTTTTTTCGTGCGTGTTGACATAAAAAGTGCTATCATGGAGTATGATATTTACTCGGAGGATGTATGAGCAAAGAAGAAATCGTGATCAAAGGGGCACGTGTCCATAATCTAAAAAACATCAGTCTGACGATCCCCAGAAACAAACTGGTCATCATGACCGGGCTTTCAGGCAGCGGAAAAACATCGTTGGCTTTTGATACCATCTATGCCGAAGGACAACGCCGTTACGTCGAATCGCTCAGTGCCTATGCCCGTCAGTTTTTGGACAACATGGAAAAACCGGATGTCGATCTGATCGAAGGACTGTCGCCATCGATTTCCATCGATCAAAAAACGACTCACAACAACCCGCGTTCGACTGTCGGTACCGTGACCGAGATCTACGATTATCTACGCTTGCTTTATGGACGGATCGGGACTCCGTATTGTCCGATACATCATCATCCGATCGTAGCCATCAGCATATCGCAGATGGTCGACCAAGTCATGGAATATGAAAACGGAGCTCGCATCGAAGTGTATGCTCCCATCGTCCATCAGGAAAAAGGAACCCACAAGGAGAAGTTTGCCAAGTATCTCAAAGAAGGGTTTGTTCGGGCACGCGTCAACAAACAACTGCGGATGCTCGAAGAAGAGATCACCCTCAACAAAAACAACAAACATGACATCGACATCATGGTCGATCGTCTGATCAAAAAAGAAGATTCCCGCTCCAGGCTTTATGAGTCACTCGAAGCAGCTCTCAAACTGACAGATGGTCTGGCGTTGGTGATCATCAACAAAAAAGAACTCATCTTCTCACAAAATTACGCTTGCATGGAGTGCGGATTTTCGATCCCGCGTCTGGAACCACGGTTGTTTTCCTTCAACTCTCCGTTGGGGGCCTGTGAAAACTGCAAAGGTTTGGGTGTTACCCAGCAGGTGGATCATGATTATCTGATGCCCAACAAAGAAAGATCGATCGCCCAAGGCGGTATCGTCTATTATAAAAACATCGTCAATTCCGAAAACATCGAATGGCAAAACTTCAAAGTGCTGTGTGATCATTACCAGATCCCTTTGGATCGTCCGCTCAAAGAGCTCTCTGATGAGCAGATCGATATTTTGATGCATGGATCGAAAGAACCGATCGCCTACACCATCCAATCGCGTTCCGGCAACAAGTTCATCCGAAATGATTACATCGAAGGGGTTGCGAACCTGATTTCCCGTCGTTTTATGGAAACGACATCTCAAGGAGCTCGTGATTGGTATGCAACCTTTATGAGCGAATCGACTTGCAGTGTCTGTGAAGGACGCAGGCTCAATCCGATGGCACTGAGCGTACAGATCCAAGAACTCAACATCCACCAATGGACAAGCATGTCGGTCAAACAGGCATTGATTTTTTTGGATCAACTGCAGTTTAGTGAGATGCAGATGGAGATCGCCAGGTTAGTATTAAAAGAAATCAAAGAACGACTTTCCTTTTTGAAGGATGTCGGGTTGGAATATCTTACACTTGATCGTTTGGCCGGGACCCTCTCTGGGGGAGAAGCCCAACGGATCCGGCTTGCTACCCAGATCGGATCACGCCTTACCGGAGTGTTGTATGTGCTGGATGAACCATCGATCGGACTGCATCAGCGCGACAATGCCAAATTGATCCGAACCCTCAAAAGCATGAGAGATTTGGGGAACTCCCTGATCGTGGTCGAACATGATGAAGAGACGATGATGGAAGCCGATTGGATCGTCGATATCGGACCGGGAGCGGGACTAAAAGGTGGTGAAGTGGTTGCCAATGGAACCGTACAAGAGATCATGGACAACCCCAACAGCATCACCGGTTTGTATCTTTCAAAAAAACGCATGATCCCGATCCCGACAAGCAGAAAAAGCGGTAATGGAAACCATTTAACGATCATCAAAGCCAGTGAAAACAACCTCAAAGACATCAGTGTCAACATCCCGCTCAACACCTTGACCTTGATCACCGGTGTCAGCGGCAGCGGAAAGTCCTCACTGATCAACGACGTGCTTGCCAAAAAGATGTTGCAGTCTTTGGGAAGAGTCAAGATCAAACCCGGTAAAGTGGAAAGTGTTGAAGGGTTGGAGCATGTCGACAAAGTTATCGTCATCGATCAAGATCCGATCGGTCGCACCCCACGATCAAACCCGGTCACCTATACCGGCATCTTCGATGATATCCGTGACTTGTTTGCGATGACCAAAGAAGCCAAAAAACGCGGATATCTCAAAGGTCGTTTCTCTTTCAACGTCAAAGGCGGTCGCTGTGAAACCTGTCAGGGAGACGGAGTCAAACGCATCTCGATGCATTTTCTGCCGGATGTGTATGTCCAGTGTGAACAATGTCAGGGCAAACGCTACAATGAAGAAACTTTGCAAGTCACATACAAAGACAAAAACATCTTTGACATCCTCGACATGACCGTGGATGAAGCATACGATTTCTTTGAAAACATCCATAAGATCGCCCATCGTTTGAAGATCCTTCAGGATGTGGGGCTTGGCTATATCCAATTAGGACAACCGGCTACCACCTTATCGGGTGGAGAAGCGCAGCGTGTCAAACTCGCCAGTGAACTGCAAAAACGGGCAACCGGCAAAACGGTATTCATCCTTGATGAACCCACCACCGGTCTTCATAGTGAAGATGTAGGCAAATTGCTTAAGGTTTTACAGAAAATAGTCGATAATGGTGACACTGTGCTTGTGATCGAACACAACCTTGACATCATCAAAAGTGCGGACTACATCATCGATTTGGGACCTGAGGGCGGAGATGAAGGTGGGTATGTCATCGACTGCGGAACTCCCGAGAAGCTGGCAGAAAACACACAGAGTTATACAGGACAATATCTCAAAAAGGTATTGCATCGATAGGAGGTCATCATGGTATTTGAAGAAAAGTGCACAATGCGCAAATTCAACGAATATTTCAAGTTCAAGCAAATCACCGGCAATGAAGAATCACTCGATCGCTGGGTCGTCGTTCCGGATGTCAATCGTCCCGGATTGGAGTTGGTTGGATTTTTCGAACACACCGAACCGCGACGCATCAACATCATGGGTGACAAGGAAATGGCATACATCAAAACCATGGATGAAATCACTCAGAGAGAAGTATTCGACAAACTGACCGATGGATACACCCCGGGCATCATCATTGCCAGAAGCTATCCATGTCCGCCGATCTTGTTTGAGATCGCACAATACAAAAACTTCCCAATCTTTTCCACAAACATGAAGACCTATCAGTTGATGGTCGATGTCATCTCGTTTTTGGACGAGCAGCTGGCTGAAATGGACACCCTCCATGGAGTACTCATGAATGTCTTTGGAAAAGGAGTGCTGATCACCGGAGCCAGTGGCATGGGCAAAAGCGAGGTCGGCCTGGAGTTGATTCGCAAAGGGCATGTGCTGGTATCGGATGATCGTGTGGATGTGCGTCGCGTCCATAACCACATCGTCGGCATTGCTCCGACATTGCTCAAGGGCATGCTGGAGTTGCGTGGCATTGGTGTGATCGATGTGCAGCGCATGTTTGGAGCCAGTGCCTTGCTGGATCATGCCAGGATCGACTTTATCGTCTATCTGGAAAAATGGCAGGAAGGCAAAGCATACAAACGAGTCGGTGTCGATATCACCAACCACACCACGATCATGGGGATCGATGTCCCGCAATTGATCTTGCCGGTCAAAGAAGGACGCAACCTGGCGGTCTTGATCGAAGCAGCCGTGACCGATTATACCCTTAAACAAAAAGGGATCGATGCAGCAAAAGAGTTCGATGAACGTGTGTATCAATACATCGTCGACCAAAACACACAAAACAAGGAGTGATCAACATGCGATTTTTTGAAGACATGCAAACATTTGTTACGATCGGACCGATCTCGATCCGATGGTATGCCGTACTTATCCTGACAGGAGCATACCTTACATATTATCTGAGTCTTAGAAACTTCAAAAAAATCGGCTACGATTCCAAAGTCGGAGACGATCTTTTTGTCGGGACACTGCTTACGGGGGTGATCGGAACTCGTTTATGGTATGTTGCTTTTTCCGATCCGCTGTATTATCTGCAAAACCCTTTGCATATCTTTATGACCTGGGAAGGTGGTCTTGCCATTCAGGGTGGATTGTTTACGGGTGCAGCTTTTGGATATTGGTATGTAAAAAAACACAATATCTCATTCATGCGTCTGGCAGATGCCGTCGTACCCAATATCCTGATCGCACAGGCGATCGGGCGCTGGGGCAACTTTTTGAACCAGGAAGCCTTTGGCAGAGTCGTCGATCCGTCATTTTACCAAGGGTGGCCATCATTTATCGCCAATCATATGTTTATCAACGGAGCATACCGCGAGCCGACGTTCTTATATGAATCAGTACTCAACGTCGTCGGGTTTTTACTGATCGTATTTGTTTATAAAAAATTCAGCAACCCCAAACGCGGAGATCTGCTTTATGCTTATTTGATGTGGTATGGTGTGACCCGATTTTTCATTGAAGGGTTCCGTTCGGACAGCTTGATGTTTATGGGGCTGCGTTCCGCACAACTGGTGTCGATCGGCTTTGTTTTGGTAGGCATCATCGGTACGATGGGTGTTTTCCGCAAGATGACCAAAAAGGAAAAACCGATCATCCTCTTTGATTTTGACGGGACATTGATGGATACCGAAGAGACGGTCAAAAAAGGCATCCAGCATGTGATCAAAACCCATAAACCAGAGTTGGAGTTTGACGAAGAAACACTTAACAGCTTCGTTGGGCCACCTTTGTTTAAGACGTTTGGGAAATATTTCGATCAGTCCATGATCGATCAACTGATAGAAGAATATCGCACCATCAACAAACAAATGCATCATGAGATGGTCAAACCGATCCCGCATGCCAAAGAAGTGGTATCAAAATTGAAGGAAGAAGGATATCTGGTTGGAGTCGTATCATCCAAAGTCACTTCCATGGTCCACTATGGCATGGACTTGTTCGATATGAGAGACTTGTTTGATGTCGTCATCGGATTTGACGATGTCAAAAACCATAAGCCTGATCCGGAAGGGATCTTCGCTGCATGCAAACAGCTTTCCAAAGGTCATGACTCTGTGATCTACGTTGGAGATACGCTGATCGATATGCAGGCCGGTATCGCAGCCGGAGTGTATACGGTAGCGATGATGAGCAACCCATCCAGAGAAGCGGAGTTGGTTTCTGCCAAACCCAACGCCATCATCACCGATCTTAGGGAACTGCTGGATATCGTGAAGGAGGACATCCATTGGACACGCTCTACGACGTAATCATTTTGGGAGCAGGACCGGCGGGCATGACTGCCGGGATCTATGCTGCCCGTGCAGGGTTGAGTGCGATCATGATCGAACCGGAAGCACCCGGAGGCAAACTGGTCAAAACCTATGAGATATGCAACTGGCCCGGCATCAAAACCATTACCGGAGTCGATCTGGCCATGACCATGTTCGATCATGCTCAGTCTTTGGGAGTCATCTATCAGTACGGACAGGTGGAAGAAGTGATCAAACACAAAGATCACCTTGAAGTGGTGGCTCAAGACAACGTCTACTACGGAAAAACCGTCATCATGGCGACCGGTACCGTGGAAAATCGCCTGGGGCTTGAAAATGAAGACAAACTTGTCGGACGGGGAGTGTCGTTTTGTGCGGTATGTGACGGGGCCTTTTACAAAGACCAGATCGTCAGTGTCATCGGTGGCGGCAATTCCGCCCTGGAAGAAGCTGTCTATCTGACACAGTTTGCCAGCAAGGTATATGTCATCATCCGGCGGGATGTGTTTCGGGCTGACAAGACAGCTGTCGATATTGCCAGCCGCAACCCCAAGATCGAGTTTATCAAACTACACAAACCGGTAGCATATGAAGTCAAAGACAACAAAATCAGCGGATTGGTGTTGCAACACTCTTTAACCGGTGAACTTCAGACGATCCAGACCAATGCCGTTTTTCAATACATCGGAGCGGTTCCGGCAACATCGATAGTAACCAAGCTGGACATCCTGACTGATGAAGGTTATCTGATCGTCAATGAAAAGATGGAAACGGCCATACCGGGACTTTACGGAGCCGGGGATGTGTGCGATAAGCCACTTCGACAGATCGTTACCGCTACCGGAGATGGTGCGATCGCTGCCCAGCAGGCATTCCATTACATCCAAAAACATGACATGCAACACGATACATGATTGCATGTTTTCTTTTTGATTATTGTGAAACACCCGGGTGCGTGGTAGAATGAGCGTGAGGTGAGATCATGGAAAAACGCAAGATCATACTGGTGACGGGAATGTCGGGAGCGGGCAAAACGATCGCCATGGGGATACTGGAAGACATGGGATATCATGCCATCGATCAGTTTCCTCCCCAGCTTCTGAGAAATCTGATCCATTTGGCAGTGGATGAACAAGATCCGCGATTTGATAATCTGGCGATCGCGACATCTGCATTGGATCTTCCGGATTTTGTTCGGAGATTTCGAAACATCGATGCCGACATGCGCATCCTTTATCTAGAAGCAGATGTGGATACTTTACTGGCTCGATACAAATCAACGCGTCGCACTCATCCGATGCTGCTTTCCAATAAAGCTCAAACACTCGAAGAAGCGATCGAGATCGAAAAAGACATGTTCGATGATTTCAAAGACAAAGCCTATTTGACTATCGATACATCCAACATGACAGAAATCGAACTACGTAAGAAACTCAATGAAGTTTTCAAGCTGACTTCGGTGCCGGTGTTTTCGATCAGTTTCATTTCATTTGGATTTAAAAATGGCATCCCGATGGATGCGGATCTGCTATTTGACGTGCGATTTTTGAAAAATCCGTTTTGGGTCGATGAGTTGAAATTTGAAAACGGGGAGAACCCCAAAGTCATCGACTATGTGATGAAACAAGCACAAACGCAGGAATATCTGAGACGTTTGGAAGAATTTTTGGATTACTCATTCAAGGAATATGTGGAAGAAGGGAAGAACCATTTTACAGTAGCCATTGGATGTACGGGGGGACAACATCGATCGGTTGTGACGGTCAATTGGCTTTTTGAACGGTTTTCAGAAAAATACAATTGTTACAAGCGGCATCGAGACATGAAATGATATGAAAAAGAAAAACGTCGTAGTGATCGGCGGTGGACGAGGACAGTCCACTTTGCTGCGAGGATTGAAGTTGAATGAAGACATCTTTTTAACAAGTTTAGTGACGGTTGCCGATGATGGTGGCAGCACCGGTCGTTTACGCAAACAATTCGATATCCCTGCCATGGGAGACATTCGGGATGTGATGATCGCCATGGCAGCTTCGGAAACATTGCTTTCTCAGTTGATGAGCTATCGTTTTAAGGATGCCATGAGTTCAGAGATCGCCGGTCATAATCTTGGCAATCTGATTTTGACTGCTATGGTTGAACATAGCGGCAACTTCATGGAGTCGATCGGTACCATTTCCAAAGTACTCAATGTCAAGGGGGATATCGTCCCATCGACATTGCAGGTGATCACCTTGTTTGCCCGCATGCTCGATGGCACCATCGTCAAAGGGGAAGCCAACATCCCCACCCGTCGAAACCGGATCAAGGAAGTGTTTTATCAGGAAGAAGTAAGGGCATCCAGACAAGCGATCCAAGCGATCGATCAGGCAGATTTCATCATCTACGGGATCGGGAGCTTGTATACGTCCATATGTCCGAATCTGATCATACCTGATATCCAGCATGCTCTATCTCGTTCTTCAGCCAAAAAGATCTATGTATGCAATGCCATGAGTCAGACAGGAGAAACTGACGGGTACAGTGTGGAAGATCATGTGCAGGCGATCATCGACCATTCCAAAAACAAAGTGGATGCCGTGATCGTGGCCAACGATGTGATCCCTCCGGATGTTTTGGCACGTTATGAGCAGGAAGAAACCCACCAGATCCTCTTGCAACAAGATACCCATGAGTATCCGGTGATACAGGCTCCGCTTTTGGAGTTCAAAGGGGGTCTTGTGACTCACAGTCCTCGAAAGGTGGCAGCCCTTTTAGACAAGAAGTTTTTTAAGGAGTAGATCGATGTCATTTACCAGTGAAGTCAAATCAGAGATCAGTCAAAACGAACTCAAACCATGTTGTGTGCGAGCACAGCTGGCAGCTTTGTTGCAGTGTGATGCCACATTGACGATCACCAATCAGCAATGGGAGTTGCATTTTAAGACTGAAAACCCGACCACAGCCAAACGCTTTTGGATCTTACTCAAACAACGTTACGAACTCAATCCGGAACTGGCGATTTTAAAAAAGGTCAAACTCAAGAAAAACTACACGTATGCCGTATTGATCAAAAGCGATGTCAAAAACATATTGGAAGATCTCAATCTGTACGACCAACATGGTTTTGCTGATCATGTTTCACGGGAAGTCGTCAAAAAAGGGTGCTGTGCACGGGCATATCTGGCCGGAGCTTTTTTGGCAAGCGGAAGCGTCAACTCTCCTGCCAACAGCAACTACCATTTAGAGATCGCCATTACCGATCTGGCACTGGCAAAGTTTATCCAACGGGTGATGAAACGATTTGAACTTCCGGCAAAGATCATCCAGCGTCGCACCCAGCATGTCGTGTATGTCAAAGCATCTGACAAGATCTCTGATTTCCTCAGAGCGATCGCAGCCTATGAAGCAGTCATGAAGTTTGAAGATGTCCGGATCCAGCGGGATTTTACCAACTCACTGACGCGCTTGGACAACTGCGAAGT
>CALFEZ010000151.1 GCA_937957895.1 uncultured Erysipelotrichaceae bacterium | reverse complement strand
TCACATGCCTTTCACGCATGCATTCACGGGTTCGAATCCCGTACGGGTCACCAAATTAGCCGTAATAAGCTTGTCATCCCGACAAGCTTTTTTACTGCTTTGAAACAAGATCATGACTTGATGTCATCCACATCAATAAAGAGCATATCAGGATACTGCACACTTTGAATCATCCATGTGGCTGTGTTAAAATAAACCTCAAAGAGAACATGTGAATCCCAAAACAAACTCATGATCCAAACATATGACAGCCACCATATGGATCAAGTCGTAAGGGGGTGTTGTGTCATCGTGTTCACATCGTATGTCTATCAAGATAAGGGAGAAATCATGAAGAAAAAACTGCTCATTGGACTCGTGTTTGGATTGATCGGGATCATCGGGGGGATCTTTATTGGGTTGTATCAACTTGAAACATTATCACAAGAGATGTTGGAGTTGATCATTGCTGAGTTGGGTTCTGAAAACATGCTGATCGTGATCTCAGCAGTGCAATCGTTTGTATATGCATTTGTTTCTACCGTGATCGGATTGGTGTTCATGGAAAAACTGGGCTTGTCGCTTCATACGGGATTTACCAAAAAGAACCTGATAGGGGCACTTGTGGTTGGTCTGTTTTCCGGTTTGTTGATCGTGTTGTCTGATCGCTTTATTTTTGCATCATATTTGACGGATCATATCAGCACGTATTCGATCAGTCTTGTTTATCTGATGGCAGGGATCTTGTATGGGGGGATCGTGGAAGAGCTGCTATTAAGATTGTTTGTGATGAGTGGATTTGCTTTGCTTATCAGTAAATTCATCCTTAGAAACAAGACCCATCAAACGCTTCAGCCTTGGGTGTATTGGACGGCGATCGTCATCTCAGCACTGCTTTTTGGGGCACTGCATCTACCTGCTACGGCCTTGTTGTTTGATTTATCGGTGGGCATCGTGATTCGGGCATTGTTGCTCAATGGTTTGCCTGGCATCGCTTTTGGTTATCTCTATTGGAAAAACGGTCTATCCACTGCCATGCTGGCACATGTTTTTTCTCATGTGATCATGCAACTCGTGTTGATGCCGATTTTCTTTTAACATTTCGCTAAGGAGATGACAGGGGGTTCTATGATCCATTGTTTTGGAGACAGCATTACCAAAGGCAGTCCGGGAGTATCATATGTGCAATATCTGGATGATGAACAACATCATGTCAATCATGGTCTTGGCGGAGATACGTTGATCGGCATCAGCAAAAGAGTGCTTGATCACATGTCACATCATGATGATGCTCACTATGTGTTGCAGATGGGGACCAATGACCTTTTGTTGCCGTTTCTTTTGGACTACTCCAAATCGTGGCGTCTTTATGTACAAAGACTTCATCGACGTGGCAGTATCCCATGCAAAGACGTGGATGATTTTGAGCATCGTTATCATGATCTGCTTCAAAAGCTGATCGCTTCTGATAAGAAGCTGATCTTGATCAACATTCCCTGCATCGGAGAGGACATCGACAGTCCGCTCAATCATAAAGCAGACCAATACAATCGTGTCATCCAACAGGCAGCCAACACATATGACATTTGTCTGATCGACTTCAATGCGTCTCAAAAAGAAGTTTTGAAACAACATGCT
>CALFEZ010000150.1 GCA_937957895.1 uncultured Erysipelotrichaceae bacterium | reverse complement strand
CCCAGACCGCATCGAAGGCGGTACATTCATCATCCTGGCAGCCGCAGCCGCCAAAAAGGTAGTTGTGGAAAACATCATTCCGCTGCATTTGGAGTCTTTGTTATCCAAACTGGAAGAGATGGGTGTCAATATGATCGTGGATGTGGACAAGGTCACAGTCATGGAATCAACCAACCTCAAACCGATCGACGTCAAGACATTGCCCTATCCGGGATTTCCAACCGATCTTCAGCAACCTCTGACGAGTTTGCTCACCAAAGCAGACGGTGAGTCAATCATCAAAGAAACGATCTATACCGAACGTTTCAAACATACAGTCGAACTGCAACGGATGGGGGCAACCATCGAAGCCGGCAATGCCATGGCCAAGATCAAAGGACCCAGCACCCTCTATGGTGACAAAGTCACGGCAACCGATCTTCGATGCGGTGCCAGTCTTGTGATCGCAGGATTGATTGCTGAAGGTGTTACCGAGATCCATGATGTGTATCATATCGATCGTGGCTATGATGACATCGATGGCAAACTCAAAGCGTTGGGAGCTGAGATTTGGAGAGAAGAAGCATCTAACGTGAATGAGTGATCAAAAGCCCATACAATGGCTTTGAGGTGACCACATTGAAAAATACACAAATCCAGATCATCATCGATGCTTTGAAACAAGAGCAACTGCATGGATACATCCACGAAACATTTTATCAACCGATCAAAACGATCAAAGACACGATCGCACGCGGACTCAAGTCGATGAAAGAACCGATCGCAGATGAGGATCTCAAAAAGATCAAAACCACATTCATCAAATATGAAATGGCAGTGGATGTGAATCTGGCTCATGAAGAAACGATATTGTCTGAACTGGCAGCAAAGAAGCTTGATGCAGAAACGCATAACAAGATCATCGAGGCGCAATACAAAGAGATGGAACTTGCGCAGATGTTGCTGCAGATCCTCGATCAAAGTCAGGCAGACTGCCAAGTATATGATTTGATGCGACAACTCTTGTACAAGACAGAAGATCGTATCGATATCACTCACCATCTCAAAAAAGAACATGACTAACTACCAAGCAAAAAACAAATGGGTGCAAAAATACATGCTTGATGGCCTATCGGCAATGGCGATGGGTCTTTTTGCTACATTGATCGTTGGTGTCATCCTAAAAACGATCGGAGAACAACTGCAATCGATCGAAAGCATCCAATGGCTGAGTCGTTCGCTGATCGATGTGGGCGTATTGGCGATGGGTTTGATGGGAGCAGGCATCGCAGTTGCAATGGCGAGTCGCTGGCAGGCTTCCGGATTGGTGCTTTTTGCAAGTATCATTGCAGGTCAGGTAGGTGCTCAATATGGAGGACCTGCAGGAGCATTTCTTTCAAGTGCCTTGGCGATCGAGATCGGCATGAAGGTGTCAAAAAAGACAGCACTCGACATCATCGTCACTCCGACTGTGGTGATCATGGTTGGGTATTTGGTGGCTATCAGCGGAGGTCAAGTGATCGGATGGTTGATGGAAGGATTGGGTTTTGTCATCATGGAAGCAACTCAGGCGCAACCGATCTTGATGGGTATCATCATCGCGGTGTTGATGGGGATGGCATTGACAGCTCCGATTTCCAGTGCAGCATTGGCGATCATGCTGCAGCTAAGCGGCATCGCAGCCGGAGCCGCCACTGTGGGATGTTGTGCACAGATGGTTGGCTTTGCAGTGATGGGGCGAAAAGAGAATCCGTTTGGAGTCACGATCGCTGTGGGACTGGGAACCTCGATGCTTCAGATCAGAAATATCATCCTCAACCCATGGATATGGCTGCCACCGACACTGACAGCGGCCATTTTGGGACCATTAGCAACCACCGTGTTTTTGATGGAAAACCTGCCTGCCGGAGCTGGCATGGGAACCAGCGGCTTGGTTGGACCGCTATTGACGATCACTGCCATGGGGTTATCCACAGATGTGATTTTCAAAATCCTTGGGCTTTATATCCTCGCTCCGATCCTGTTGACGGCATCGATTGCTTACTTATTAAAAAAAGCAGGTAAAATAAAAACCAATGACTGTAAGATAGCCATTGATTCATAAGGGTGCTGCAAGCATCCTTTTTTATGCCGAGATCTCGATGATGTTGTTTGCGGGATCGTGTAGTCTGATCAAGTTGGATGTCATGTCAAATGGGTATCCGTGCTGTTTCAAGCGAAGACTGAGACCTTCGAGTGTTTCTTGGTTGGGTACATGGTAATGAAGTGTGTTGAGACCTCGATGATCGAAGGATTGTTTGTTTAAGTCATGGTGTCGCCACATGTTTGTGGCAAGATGATGATGATATCCTGCATGAGACAAAAACAATGCACTTCCTTTTAAAGCGATGGTGATGTTCATCATCAAAATATCCTGATAGAACTTTCGTGATGCTTCGATATCGTGAACATGAAGATGGATGTGACCCATAACCGTGTTGGATGGAAGCCGTTCAAAAGGTTCGTTTGGATCTGCCAACGACAAAAGATTATCCATATCAAGAGGACCGTTGTTGGCAAAAACATCGAGTTTTCCTTGGTTGTATGGCCAAAGTGACGGATCACGATCGACTGCGATCTCGATCCCGTTGCCTTCAATATCAGCCAGATACAGGGCTTCAGAGATGCCATGATCGCTTGCTCCTTGTAGGAGCACGTGATGTTTAAGTAAATGCATAAGGATCTGAGCAAGATCTTTTCTTTTTGGCAACAACAGTGCAAAGTGATACAATCCGGTATTAAAAGAAGTAGCTTCAGTTTTGATCAAAGATACCAATATGTTGTTATCAACCCCAAGATCCACATGATGATCGCTTTTCTCGATCACAGACAGACCGATCTTGTTCATATAGAACGATGTTTGCTTGTCCAGATCGTTGACATTGAGGGTGATGCGATTGAAATGAGGGATGGCTTTTGTGTGATAAATGGACATGATGTGTTCCTTTCGGTTTCATTATAGGAAGTATGATCGACAATACATACTGATGTGCTCATATCATAAGAGCATCCTTTCAAAGTAAAGGAATGCTATAATCACAACATCAATCGGATTTGGCTTGAATTGTAATTGAAGTTCCGTTTCAAATGAAAGCTCCGTGTTTAGTT
>CALFEZ010000149.1 GCA_937957895.1 uncultured Erysipelotrichaceae bacterium | reverse complement strand
ACTGCATGAAAAAGGACAACCGGTACTGGTAGGTACCATCGCTGTCGAAACCAGTGAGTTTTTAAGCAAAATGTTTACACAACGCAAGATCCGTCATGAAGTACTCAATGCCAAAAATCATGCTCGTGAAGCAGACATCATCGCCAAAGCCGGACAAAAAGGTTCAGTCACCATCGCCACCAACATGGCGGGTCGTGGTACTGACATCAAACTGGGTCCCGGTGTCAAGGAACTGGGTGGCTTGGCTGTCATCGGTTCGGAGCGTCATGAATCACGTCGTATCGACAATCAGCTTCGTGGTCGTTCCGGTCGTCAGGGAGACCCCGGGTATTCGCGTTTTTATGTATCGGTCCAGGATGAACTGATGGTTCGCTTTGGATCGGAACGAATGGAAGGCATGTTTAGATCGCTGGGAGATGTGCAGATCGAATCCAAGATCATCACCCGTTCGATCTCTTCCGCCCAAAAGCGAGTGGAAGGCGTGAACTTCGACATCCGTAAAACACTGTTGGAGTATGATGATGTGCTGCGTCAGCAACGTGAGATCATCTATGAACAACGCAACTTCATTTTAGAGAACGAAGATGTGCATACTGTCGTCAAAGACATGTTCGATCGCGTGGTCCTCAACATCATCGACTCCCATACCGATAAGACTCAGAAAGATCCGAAACCGGACATCGAAGGCATTTTGGAAGCATTCAAAAAGATGGGATTTGAAGATGCCGAAGTATCCAAACAACAGTTGTTCGATAAACCAATGGCAGAGATCGAAGCGATCTGTACCGATGCCATCTGGCAATCCTATGACAAAAAGATCGAAGAATTCAGAGAACACATCCTTCCGGTAGAAAAGAATTTGGTGCTTCGCATCATCGACCGCGCATGGGTCGAGCATATCGACACCATGAGCAAACTGCGTGAAGGCATCCATCTGCGTTCGTATGCTCAAAGCAATCCGCTTCAGGCGTATGTTGCAGAAGGATTTGAATTGTTTGAAGAGATGATGGCACGTATTTCCCAGGAAACCGTGTTCTATTGTCTGAATGTCAAAGTAGAAAAGAAACAAAGGTGATATCATGGAATTGTATGAATTAAGACAACATATCGAATCGATCGTCAAAAAGCTCAACCAGCTTGGAGACTCTCTTTGACTTAGATCAAAAACGCAAACAGATCGAGGACATCGAACATCAGATGTCCCTGGAAGGTTTTTGGAGCGATAACAAAAAAGCCAATCAGCTGATCGCCACCAACAACCAACTCAAAGACATCGTGGGATCATACCAACAACTCAAGACCGCTTTTGACAATCTGCAGGAAACGGTGGAATTGCTCAAAGAAGCGTATGATGAAGACATGAAGCAGTTGGTCGAAGAGGAGTTTAAAGACAATCTCAAAGAGTTTGAAGCCTTTGAAGTGTCGGTGCTGCTCAGTCATGATTATGACAAAAACAATGCGATCGTGGAACTGCATCCCGGAGCTGGAGGTACTGAAAGCCAGGACTGGGCACAGATGCTCTATCGCATGTATACCCGTTGGGCGGAGAAAAAAGGCTACAAAGTCAGTGTGCTCCATTATCTTGACGGTGATGAAGCTGGCATCAAGTCCGTGTCTTTTTTGGTCGAAGGTCATTTGGCTTATGGATACCTCAAGACCGAAAAAGGCGTTCACCGTCTGGTGCGGATATCGCCGTTTGATGCTTCGGGAAGAAGGCATACCTCGTTTGCTTCGGTGGATGTCATGCCCCAGTTTGACGATGATATTTCGATCGATCTGGACATGAACGAAGTCGATGTGGAAACCATGCGTGCCAGCGGAGCCGGTGGTCAACACGTCAACAAGACCGATTCAGCCGTGCGCCTGACCCACAGACCCAGCGGGATCGTGGTGACTTGTCAGTCAGAACGATCGCAGATGCAAAACAAAGACAGAGCCATCAACATGCTCAAAAGCAAGCTTTATCAGATGGAGATCGAAAAGCAACAGGAAAAGCTGGCTGATATCAAAGGTGAACAAAAAGCCATCGAATGGGGCAGCCAGATTCGTTCGTATGTGTTTGCTCCGTATACCTTGGTCAAGGATCTGCGAACACAGGTCGAAGAAGGCAACGTCGGCAAAGTCATGGATGGTGATCTGGATCAGTTTATCTATGCCAGCCTCAAGGCCAGCGTCAAATAAAACACAAACGCAAGGGATGCTCCCTTGCGTTTTTTGTTTATGGTCGATAGTAAGTGGGCTTTTGCAGATACTGGATCAAATCGATGATCACACCAAATCCCAGCAATCCCAGTGTCAGACAATACACAAACCCCACCACGATCTTTCCTTCATAAAACTTGTGTGCTCCAAACACACCCAAAAACAAACACAGACTGATGGCGATCCATTTGTTGTGTTGATAAACATTGACGATGGGTTTGTATTCGTTGTTTTTTGGCATACTCACACTCCGATATCATCATAGGTTTGATTGGTCGTCATGTCAACCAAAAAGAGAGCCTCAGCTCTCTGATAATGTCGATATGACGGATGCTTTGGACACGATGCCGATCAGTTTCCCATCCTCTAATACCGGGATCGGAAATCGGGTGTCGGCAGCCAAAGGCATCACATCGTGGATCGTCGCATCGGCCGATATCGTTTGAACATCGGTAATCATGTGATCGGCAACTTTCGTTGTTTTATCCTGAAGCTTCAAGGCACCTTCCAAGGTGATGACACCATGGAAACTCATGTCCTCGTCCACGACATAGCCGCTGGAGACATTATTGGTGCGCATCTCCTGGATCGCCCGTTTGGGTCCGTCATTGAGCCATACGAGTGTCGAAGGAGTGATCATGACATTGCGGACACTCATGACCTGCGAACGATCTGCCCCTTCGATGAAGTTGCGGACATAATCGTCTGCCGGTTCGGTCATCATGTTTTCCGGTGTGTCGATCTGGATCACTTTTCCGTCTCTCATGATCGCAACGCGGTCACCAAGTTTGAATGCCTCGTTGATATCATGGGTGATGAAAATGATGGTACGCTTCATTTTTTGATGGATCTTCAAAAGCTCAAACTGCATGTCACGCTTGACCAGCGGATCAAGAGCTGAGAAAGGTTCATCCATAAGCAGCACTTCCGGATCGTTGGCAAGTGCTCTTGCCAGTCCGACACGCTGTTTCATCCCACCTGAAAGGGAGGTCAATGGCATTTCTTCAACACCTTTGAGTCCTACCATATGGAGCATGTCGATCGCCTTTTGGCGTCGTGTCTCTTTGTCGATCCCACGGATCTCAAGACCATACTCCACGTTGCCCAACACCGAACGATGTGACATCAATCCAAAGTGTTGGAAGACCATGGCGATCTTTTCGCGCCTAAATTGGATCAATTGTTCTTTGGTCAGGTCTTTAAGACGCTGATCTTTAAAATACACTGAACCATGAGTAGGGTTGTTAAGGCGATTGAAACAACGGACCAAAGTGGATTTACCTGATCCGGACAGACCGATGATGACAAACAGTTCGCCTTCTTTGACATCCAGATTGATGTCCCACAAGGCGACCGTGACTCCGGTCTTTTCCAGTACTTCTTCTTTGGAAGCACCTTTTTTTAGAAGATCGACCGCTTCGCTTTTGTTTTTGCCATACAGTTTGGCCAAGCCATCCGTACGGACGATCACATTGTCTTTGATGTGTGTCATGCGGCATCCTCCTCTACTTCTTTTTGTTTTACCCAGCCTTGGCTTAAACGGTCAAGCAAGATCGCCACGATGACGACTGCAGTCCCTGAAACAAGCCCACGGCCTACTTCGATCCGGTTGACACTCATCAGTACTTCCAGTCCAAGTCCGGCCACACCGATCATCGATGTGGTGACGACCATGGCCATGGCCATCATCAGTGTCTGGTTGACACCGGCCATGATGGTAGGGAAGGCCTGAGGGATCTGGACTTTCACCATCGATTGAAGTGGTGTCGATCCAAATGCTTTGGCAGCTTCCACGACTTCTTCATTGACCTGACGGATACCCAGGTTGGTCAAACGAATGATCGGAACGATCGCATAGATGACGGTTGCCATGACTCCGGGAACACGTCCCAAACCAAAGAGCAAGACAGCCGGGATCAAATATACAAAGATCGGCATCGTCTGCATCGTATCAAGGACAGGGCGCACGATGTTGCTGGCACGATCATTGGTTGAGATCAACACCCCGATCGGAAATCCTAACAACAACGATATAAGTACCGAAGCCAGGATGATGCCCAAAGTGATGATCATCAGATCCCACAATCCGACCATCCCGATCAGATACAACATTACGGCATAGACTGTTCCGGTTCTAAAACGTTTGGATTGTTGGTAGCCAATCAAAAACACAGCGATCACATACACCCACCAGGGGAAGAATGTGAGTACACTGTTGATGCTGCTAAGCAGCGAGTTAAGTCCATTCCGTATAAAACTGAGTATCACATCTGCAGAGACCGCGAAACTTCGAAATCCGCGGTCTATTGCTTCTGTGTCAATTTTGTACTGAAATGGAAATTGATATATCCATTCCATAAGTGTTCTCCGTTTTCTAGTCTAGAGCTGCAGCGACCAGTTCCCACTTGTCAGCCGGTAACATGGCACTGATCAGATCAGCGTGTTCTTTGATAAACCACTTCGCTGTTTCCTCATAACTTGCACCGGTATCTTGCATGTAGGCAAGTGCCAGTGATGTCAGTTCACTGGAAGTTTCGTAATTTCTCAAAAACTCCGTAAACTCAGGGAAGTCAATGTCAAATCCGACGCGGACTCCAACAGTGACCGGTACCGATGGGAACTCTGTTTCACCATCCATATAGGTATCCGGATCAAACGGGTAATCTTCCAACAATGTGAAATCGTACATACCCATCAACCATGTAGGCTCCCAGTAATAACCGGCGATCGCTTCACCACGCTCATAGGCGTTGGTCAGTGCAGCTGCCAAAGCAGCGTCCGATCCAGGACTGAAGTAGACGAAGTTTTCATCCAATCCATTGAACTCCCATTTCTTTTGCATGATCTCATCGACAGCCCATCCTGGGATCGCTCCATAAAGACGTCCTTTTGTTGGGTCATCGTCATCCGCAAACACATCCGGATAGTTTTTCAGATCCGCTACGGTCCGCAGTGTAGGTGCCATCGGTTCGATGCCTCGCTCAGGATCTCCTTCGATCACATAGGTAGGAACATAAATACCTTGGTTGTTGTCGCCGAAGTTAACACCCAACTCAAGCAACAATCCCGCTTCCACATCCTCTTTATACGTAGGAAGGTTGTCGGTCCAGATCTCGGTGTATACGTCGATCTCTCCGCTTTTGAGTCCTTCATAGGTGATCGGTGTCGATCCGGGAACTTCTTCCCATGTCATATCATAGGCTGTTTCGGCGATAAATCCGACCACGTGATTGTGGAAGATGATGCTGTCCCACTGAGCATTGGCCAATTTGATGTGTCCACCGGTAGCTCCGCCACCGCCAGTACAGCCAGCCAACACCAATAAGGCAATCGCCATGCCTGCTAAAATTTTCTTCATGATATACCTCCAATTTTGTTACAGATAAAAAACTGTTCTTCTTATCTGACAACATGAATTATAAGTTAAGATTGGCAGATTGTCAAATCAAAGACAGTCTTATTATGCTAAAAAATCGTATTTCACGTAAATTTTTCTTTGCAAAAACAAAGCCATCTGACAACAATATACTTCATTTTCCTATCCTTATATAATACATATACTTGTCTTAAGGGGGTGTTATATCGTCAAGGAAGCATGCTATAATTGGCTTGGTTTAAGTGAGGTACTATGTGAGA
>CALFEZ010000148.1 GCA_937957895.1 uncultured Erysipelotrichaceae bacterium | reverse complement strand
CCGACTGACAGCCGTGGCCGCTGCCATCTTCTGTTTGTTTGGGTTGATCTTGTTTTTGTTTTATGATAAAAAGAAGATCTTACGGTTTTTGACACAGTCCACAGATGAGGAATGATACCGATGTATCCTTTTGAAGTTGAGTTGATCTATCAAACAAACAAGACCCGCCATCATGTTCATGGACAACATGAAAACGAGCATGTATCCACCAAGACGATCATCCAAGAAACCCCATTGGGACAACGTTGGCATGTAGAGGTCACACCGAAGCTTCCCATCACGATCATCCAGGCAACATTGACATTCAATCGAAAAGTCACTTCATCAAGCACCTTGTTTTTCAATGGCTATCAGTCATGGACCGACAGTCAAGAGTTGCGGGTGCATGATCGTTTGACTGCTTCTCCTTTTTGGGCCAAACCGATCATACGCAAGCTTGGTTTGGATCGATACGGGGACATGAACATCCATACTCCTGACAAAGGAAAAGGAGTGTTTTACGGGTTTAGCTATGCGTATGTCAAAGAGTCCAACCAGATCCAGCTGATCGGATCGATCGATGAAAAAAGCGGGTTTACGATCATTGAGTACCGACACAAACCAGGCAACTGGGTCCTTTTAAAAGACAATCGACATCTGAAGATCGATGACACCGTGACCTTGTTTGATGTGATGTGTCTTACCGGTAGTGAAGATGAGGTGTTTGATGCATGGTTCAAAGCAATGAACATTCATCCGATCACCACCACACTCAAAACCGGTTGGACCAGCTGGTACAACCATTATCAAAACATCACGGAATCGATCGTTTTACACAATCTCAAGCAGTTTGAAAAGGTGACCCCCAAGATCGACATCTTTCAGATAGACGATGGTTATCAACAAGCCATCGGAGACTGGCTTTTGGTAGACCCCCATAAGTTTCCCCATGGCATGAAAGTGATCGCTGATGCGATCCACCAACAAGGCATCAAAGCCGGGATCTGGTTGGCACCATTTGCGGTGGAACCAAAGTCTCAGATTTATATAAACCATCCGGAATGGCTTGTAAAAGACACTGAAGGACATCCGATCAAGGGTGGATTCAACTGGGGTGGCTTTTATGTGCTTGATATGCAAAATGAGCAGGTCAAAGCCCATCTTAAACACGTATGCAAGGTAGTCCTTGATGACTGGGGCTATGACATGGTCAAGCTGGATTTTCTCTATGCTGCCTGTTTGATCCCGACAGATACCAAGCCCCGAGGTCAGTTGATGGCAGAAGCCATGGACTTTCTAAGAGAATGTGTGGGTAACAAGTGGATCTTGGGATGTGGAGTGCCGTTGGCTTCTGCCTTTGGGAAGGTGGACTTTTGTCGTATAGGGTGTGATGTCGGGTTGGATTGGGATGACAAGTGGTACATGCGTTGGCTTCATCGTGAACGCATCTCGACCTACCATGCCATCAACAATGCCATCGGACGCTCTCATCTTCACAATAGAGCCTTTGTCAATGATCCCGATGTGTATCTTCTTAGAGAAGAAAACAATGACTTGACGACCGAACAAAAAATGACACTTGCCACCGCCAACAAACTCTTTGGAGGCTTGTTGTTCACATCCGATGATATCTCGACATACACCCCGCAAATGAAAGAGTTGTTTGATTGGATCCTTGACAAACGACCGATGTCGATTCGATTCAAGACAACCATTCAAAAGGGTATCTACGAATTGGGAGTCAACATCGATGTCACTCAGCGTATCTATGTGATCAACACAAGCGAACGATCCTATACCCACCAACCCACCCATCATATCATCCGACCTCATAGTTGTGTCATCGTGGAGGAATCATGAACAAATACGAAAGCATTTTTCATAACAAGATGTCACCCAAAGTGATATCCAAAGCAGAACGTAATGTCAATAAACTCAAACGGAAGTTTGGTGATGACAGCAATACAGTCTATCATGTGCAGGAAGACGATCAAAGCATCTTGTATGAGCATCTTGGCATCAAGACTTTAAAGCCAGGAGATACTCCCTGGCAAGCCTTAGATCCCAACCCTTTGATCATCGGTAACATCCGCATGGGATTTGGTCATTATCGAATCTCGATGGCGATCGCTTCCTGTGCCAGGCATTTGGGATATACTCCTTATTGGTTTGATCTGCACTCCTTTGATAAGACCACCGGAGGCAAGATCATCGCCCATCTCAATCATTTGTATTCACTGGGATCGCGATGGTCGCAGAAATACTCCTTGTTCAATCGGTTCTACTGGGAACCGCTCAATTACGAAGGGTTCAAAAAGCTTTCCTACAACGCGTCCGATCAAGCCATGGCACAGCTGATGACACCGATCTATCATGATCTTGATAAAGATATACCGTTTGTGGCGACTCATGTCTGGCCGGCTCAGGCAGCCATACATGCCAAGATCAAAAAGGTGATCAACGTCATCCCCGATAACTGGCCGATGGGATTGCATTTGGCAGAAGGAAGCATCCATACCGTACAGACCCATTCTTCCCATTTTGGTTATAAGACCCTCAAGCACATGATCAAAGATCAAGTGCTTCATCCCATCCCATCCAAAGAGATCGTGTATACGGGACATTACATCGATCATGAGTTGGTGGTAAATCTGAAATCCGACACCCAAAAAAGAGTCCAACGCATCCAAGACAAAAAGCCCAAACGCATCCTGATGACCATTGGCGGAGCCGGAGCTCAAAGTGAGTTTTATCGCAACATGATCGAACATCTATTGCCACGGATCAAAGCCAATGACGTGACGGTGTTTGTCAATGTGGGGGATCATCATCATGTGTGGGAATCACTTCTCAAACAACTTCCTGAGCTTGAATCATTGGCAACCTGTCATTTCGATTTGTGGCAGCACACCCAATTGTTGGCAGCTGAGGCACTCGATGGCGATGTTTTGGGTTTGCATGTTTTTTATCATCAAGACATCTATCAGGCAGTGTATTCGACCAATCTGTTGATGCGAGCATCGGATATCCTGGTGACCAAACCGAGTGAACTGGCCTTTTATCCGATACCGAAACTGTTTATCAAACG
>CALFEZ010000147.1 GCA_937957895.1 uncultured Erysipelotrichaceae bacterium | reverse complement strand
AATCAACGGAGCTCGAAAAGGGGAGTATCGACTAATGACTCATATCGATATTGCCCAAGACGATATTGCATTGCTGATAAGTCGCATCACTGAATTTTTGACACAATAAAACCGTGATTTCACGGTTTTTGGTTTACAGTTTGTCTAATGCTTCCAGTACTTTTTCGACATCCGTCTTTGGATCGGTTTTCTCAAAGACCTCTTCAATAATCCCGTTTCGAATGATAAAAGTCGTTCGTACGATTCCCATATATGCTTTGCCGTAGTTTTTTTTCTCTTGCCATACGCCATATCGCTGACATACGGTTGCATCTGGATCACTCAACAAAGGGAAGTTCAGATCATATTTTGACTTGAATCGAACATGACTTTTTACATCATCCTTGCTGATGCCGATGACTTTTACATTTCTTTTTTCAAACTCCTGGGTGTTGTCGCGATAAGAACATGCTTGTGTCGTGCATCCTGGTGTATCATCTTTGGGATAGAAATACAGAACGATCGTCTGCTCCTCAAAATCCGATAAAGAAACTAATTGTCCATCTTCATCCATCAACGTAAACGAAGGGGCTTTGCTTTGTTTTGTCAACATATCATTCCTCCTGCCGTAATCATATCAAATATCAAGGATTTGCCAATTAGCATGCTCATAAACGGTCTAGTAACTCTTTGATCCATTCATCATTGAAATCTTCGGGTTCATTGCATTGGCCGATATGGATGTTGGGTTTATTGATGCCATGATAATCACTTCCACAAGTGATCAACATCTTTTTTGCTTTTGCATATGCAATAACTTCTTGAACTTGGGATGGAGAATGATATGAACAGCAAGCTTCTATTCCATCTATTTCCGTCATTTGATCATAATACTCCAATGGCACACCCATGATCATTGGATGCGCGATGATCGCAATGCCTCGAGTGTCATGTATCAAATCGATAACATCTTGTGTCGAAGGAAGATTCATGTGGATATATCCTGGTTTGCGAAAAGCAAGATGATCCCAGTAAAAGTTGGCGATGGGATTGTGTTTTCGCTCACCAGTGATGTATGGTTTGAATGCCTCATGTTCAATATTTTTGAACATGTATTTTGTGATTTCGATGTTTGTTATCGTTTTTTGGGGATACTCTTTTTTTATATCCGATAATGAGAGCGTCAATCCAAACATGGTATTGAACATGTCGATTCGTTTATGGGTCAAGTTCACCAGTTCTTTTTCATAGTTCTCTTTAAGAACGATAAATCGAGGATCTGTCAAATCACATCCGTATCCTAATATATGATGGATCGTCTCACCATCGAAGCAATCGATTTCAATGCCGCTGATACACTCTATTCTATTGTCTGCCATGCATCGTAAAGAGCCTTCTACTTGATTGTGATCCGTGATCGAAATCAAGTCCATGCCCGCTTCTTTAGCAAGTTGGATGATCTCGTCCACTTCCTTTTCACCATCAAAGCTGTATTTGGTATGCATATGTAAGTCAGCTTTCATCGTTGTCTCCCTTTTTTTGGATGATGATCCCTTCATATGGTCGTAAAACCATTTTTTTAGTTAACATTGGCGGAGTTGCATAATTATGTAAAACCAAAGCATATCTCTGAAGATCATCCGGGTTTTTGATCATGGCTACTCTGTGTGAAAGGTTGATAATCACAAGGTAAGTTTCTGTTTCATTAACTCTTTGATATGCGATCACCTGCTTGTGCTTCAGATGCCATTCTTCCCATGTAGAAAAGGTGTTGATTTTGGACTCAGAAACAAATCGTGTCAATTTCTTGTAAAAACCAAGCACACTGTTTTGATCATTTTTTTGGCTAGCCACATTGATAAGTTTATGATTTTCATTCACTTTGATCCAAGGCTTCGCATTGCTGAATCCTCCGTATGGTTGGTCATTCCATTGCATGGGAGTGCGAGCGTGATCACGTGTCATTTTCATGACGATTTTCTTGGCTAAAAATGCCGGAAGATGCATCATTTCCTGCAAAACGACATATGCATTTTTCGCTTCATAGTCTCGCCAGTCGGATTGATCCAAAACGATGTTTGTCATGCCGATCTCTTCTCCTTGATACATGATGGGAGTCCCCATCAGTGTAAAATTGAGAATAGCCAAAGCTTTTGCACTTTCATTGATGTACTTCTTGTCATTTCCAAAACGTGACACTTGCCTTGGTTGATCATGGTTTGACAAGTAATTGGCCATCCAATAGTTGTTTTTCTGCATATCATTTTGCCATTTTGAAACTACTTTTTTCAAGTCCATAATCGACCAGCGATAACCTTTTCTGAAATCAAATTTACCCAAAGGACCACAACCAAGCATATGCAAATCAAAATGGATCATCATATCGATGATGGGATTAGTAATGTTGCTATATAACCTGGCTGCTTCTCGATCGATCAACATCCCTTCACCGATCGTGATAAAATCTTTGCCCACTCTTTTGCGTACTTCATTCATCAGTTCACTGGCATATCTGATTGCCAATGGTCTGTTGATGATCAAATCATCGGCAAACTGATATCCCTTTTTGTGTGGGTTTTTATCTGGAAGCCCTTCTTTTTTGGATATCGTGTTGATGACATCCAAACGAAATCCGCTGATACCTAACTCCAACCAAAACTGCATAATGTTGGCGATCTCATTTCTAACTTCCTGATTATCCCAGTTTAGGTCTGCTTGATGGGGTGTAAACAGAGTCAATACGTATTCATCTTGACTCACACTTGACCATGCACTACCTCCAAAAATTGAGATCCAATTGTTTGGTTCTTTCCCATTTGTCGATTTTCTAAAAAAATAGTAATCACGCTTTGGCGATTCTTTATCATTGATTGCTTCAAGAAACCAGGGGTGTTGCGTTGAGGTATGATTGGCAACAAGATCCATAATGATACCGATCCCAAGCTTATCAGCACAAGAAATTAGTCTTTTCATATCGTCAAGATTTCCATATTCTGGATTGATCTGATAGTAGTCCGAGACATCGTATCCATAATCCATATTGGGGCTTGAATATAGTGGTGATATCCACAAATACCGGATGTTCAATGATTTCAGATGGGGAAGTTTCATGATGATACCTTCAATATCACCAATACCATCACTGTTACTATCAAAAAAAGATCTTGGCCAAACTTGGTATATGATCGATGCTAGTTTTTCCTTCATAGTGTAAGTCCTCTTCTGATTATTATAAATGATTCCGCTTTCGTTACCAAATAATTTGTTATAATTGATGCATGATGTCACGTTCTGAGTTTATCAAGCAAATCCAATGCAAAGCCACATTGGTTGCCGTTACCAAAAACCGCTCCTTAGAGCAAATTGAATGTTTGTTCAAGGATGGAGTTGCGATTTTTGGTGAGAACAAAGTTCAGGAACTTTTATCAAAATACGAACCTAATCAACCATGGGAATGGCATTTTGTTGGTCATCTACAAACAAACAAAGTCGCTAAAGTAGTATCGATATGTAGTATGATCCATTCTGTTGATTCAATGAGATTATTGGATGAGATCCATAAGCAAGCAAAAAAGCAAAACAAGGTCATTGATATTTTGATCCAAGTCAATACTCTAAATGAAAAAGGTAAGTTCGGTTGCAATATCGATGATGTTGATTCTTTGGTGCAAGCATGTTTGGCCAGCGATCAAATCCGTTTTAGAGGTTTTATGGTAATGGGTCCTACAAATCAGATAGAGTCAGAAACGATCCAAGCTTTCAGTATGGGTAAGCAACTCTTTGATCATTATAAAAAGAATCATCCCACGGTTGACACTTTGTCGATGGGGATGAGTGGAGATTATGAAACTGCACTTAAACATGGTTCTACCATGTTGCGCCTTGGAAGCATTCTTTTTTGATCACTCAAAGAAAGCCCATCCGAAGTAAACGATGAGACTATATAACACCGCATTATTTCTTGTGATGATATCAAACACTGAAAGAAAAGCATTGAACTGAGCAATGTTTAGCTGAGTAATAATGATAATGAACATGATAATCGATATGATCACTTTTTTGATCCATGATCGGCTTCTTTTCTTTCGATAAGAAAGCAGGATACCAAATACAAACAATCCAACTATGATCAGCATGCTTGATACAATATCTTTAAAACTTTCAGGCATGACAGCATTGTTGATCATAAGTGCCAAAGTTAGAGCAATCAATGCCAAAAGCGGGTTCAATAGTTTCGCAGCACGATCCATTACGTTTTTTTCCTCCATTGTGGTTCATTAATCAGTCTCAAAATAATCCCGACCAGAAATCCCAATGCGGGAGGGATCACCGTGAGCACTAACTCCAATGCATGTATGTCAGATAAGTTGATGATTGAGTTGTATATGATAGCGGTCGGATAGTTCGATATCACATATAATAACCAAATATTCCTATGTGCTCCACTCATGCTTAGGGTTCTTGCTGTGAACCAAAGAACACTAAGAACAAGAGCAAAGAGAAGAGCAGCAACTGTTGCATGCTTGATCAAATATGATTTATTGTCTTTGGCAACGACAAACAGGTACCCACCAATGATATATAGCACGGTAGCAAATGTCATGCTTGAAATAATCAGTGGATATAGGTCGTTTGTCAAGTACTGCGAGGAGAATGGATGATTTGTTCCAAAGACAAGAGCAAATCCCAATGTTATTGCAGAGTGGATGACAATAAGCGCAAAATATGATTTTCTTATTTCTTTTGTATTCAAAACGACCTCCTTTATCTATTTAAGAAGCGAGCAAAGCGAGTTAGTCCTTCAATCACTAGATGACGATCCATACAAAAAGAGATTCTTACAAATGAATCTGAGTCATCCGAAAACACCAACCCAGGTACGACTGCGACTTTTTCATCTTTAAGTAGTTTTCGAGCAAAATCCCAAGATGTCATACCAGACTTAGATATGTCGATGAACAAATAGAATGCGCCTTTCGGTTCAACATATGAAATATCATGGGCATCAAGTATTTCCATTGCTGCTTTTAGATTCTCCTTGTACTCCTTAACGACAGGCTTGACGTCTGTCTTGAATGCTTCAATCGTTGCTATTTGAATAAAGGGCGGGATTCCTGCTGCCATATACTGTTGAAGTTTGAGAGCTTGTTCAATGATTGCTTGATCTGCCATCAAATACCCAATCCTCCACCCAGTCATCGCAAATGGTTTAGACATGCTTTGGCAGTATAGTACTTTCTTTTTGTATGCTTTATCCTGAACTAGAAATTCTGCATCATCGTATATTAGTTGGTTGTATACATCATCTGTTATGACATACACATCATGCTCATCCATGATTCTTTTTAGAGCCTCCAGCGATTTTTTATTGTAGATCACTCCTGTGGGGTTGTTTGGTGAGTTTATGTTGATCGCTTTGGTTTTATCAGTGATGACTGCTTTGATTTTGTCATATGAAAGCTGAAAATCGTCGTTAGTTGTATCCACGATGACCGGAGTACCAAGAAAAGTTTTGATAATGGGATAATATGCAACATATGAAGGATCAAACACGATGACTTCTTCTTCTGGATTTAAGATGGCTCCCAATCCTACATACAGAGCACCACTTGCTCCTTGTGTGATTAGTACTTCGGATGGATCATACTCTATTCCTTGAGTTTCATTTTCAAAATCAACGACAGCTTGTCGCAGCTCTGGCATTCCTTGGTATGGTGGATATTTTGTGAAGTTTTCTTGGATTGCTTTTATTGCAGCCTCTTTAACTTCATCTGGTGTATTGAACATCGGCTCTCCAATAGTCAATGTTATAACATCATCATATTGCGCGGCTTCCTGTCCAAGTACTCTGATACCACTCAGTCCTAACTCTTTAAGATTTCTACTTACTTGATGTTTCATTTTTCCCCTCCTTAAACTTCCTTATTAAGTCGCTCTTGGTCAAAGAAAACTGACACCCGCAATACGTTTGTCGATACATGCCATGTTTACGACTTATTTGAATTGACTTGTTGTATCCATCGTTCTTTTTAAAGTTCGAATAAAGGTATTGGACATTTGGATAGGATTTTGTCAATCTATGCCCAATCTCATTTAGCACTACTGAATTTTTATGTCGACTTATCGTCATCACTGTTGTCATATAGTCATATCCATGATCGGATGCATATTGCATAGCTTCTTTCATTCTTAAAGCAAAACACATCCTGCATCTCTCCCCTCCTTCAGATTCGGAAGCCTTGTGTTTTAGAAGAGTCGTGTAGTGATCATTTTCATATGCCGGTTGGATTACATCGATCGAAACATCGTTTTCCATCTTGAACCATTCAACATATTTGATCAGTTCCTCAAATCTTCGTATATATTCACTCTTTGGGTAAATATTGTGGTTGTTGAAGTAGAGCGTCAAATCAAAAAATTCTGACAAATACTCCATTGGATATGTATTGCACGGACCACAACATGAATGCAAAAGCAATCTTGGTTTTTGTCCAAGTTTTCTTACTTTCTCAATTTCCGTTAGCTGCATCTCGTAGTATTCCGTACCGTTCATGATGTCACCTGTATAAGAACATACTATCACCAAAAGAGAAGAATCGGTAGTTTTTTTCCACTGCAATTTGATAGAAGCTCTTAGTAAAATCCGTTCCTGCAAAGGCACTGATCATCATTAATAATGTCGACTTGGGTAAATGGAAATTTGTAATCAATGCTTCGACAATCTTGAAATCATACCCTGGGTATATAAAGATATCGCTGTATCCTTGGGTGTCGATAATCGTTCCATGTTTTGATGCAACTGTTTCCAATACTCGTGCAGAAGTTGTTCCAACACTTATCACTCTGCCCCCTTCATTTTTGGCATTTGTGATGATGGTGGCATTTTCCTCATCTATCTGATAAAACTCTGTATGCATCTTATGATCTTCGATATTATCAACTTCCACTGGTTTAAATGTCGCAAGACCAATATGAAGAGTGACAAATGCCAACTTTACTCCTTTTTGCTTGCATTCTTCTAAAAGAGTATCTGTAAAGTGCAGTCCAGCAGTTGGCGCGGCACTGCTCCCTTCGTTTTTGGCATATACGGTTTGATATCGTGAAGTATCTTGATTTGCTTCTTTTATATAAGGGGGTAATGGGATTTCTCCAATTTGATGAAGCACATCCATAAGTGGTAGCTTGGATTCCATTTTAAGTATCCTAACACCGTCCTTTTTGATTCCTATACATCTTCCGGTCAATAGAGAGTCATCGAAAGTTATCACTGTGTCCATCTTGACAGCCCGTGCATTTCTGACCAAACATTCGCAACTATCCCCATCGATCTTAAGGATAAGGATTTCGATTTTTGCTCCTGTTTCTTTTTTAGTACCAAAAAGTCTTGCTGGCATGACTTTGGTATCATTTAATACAAGAACATCCCCTTTTTTAAGATAATCCTTGATATCCGAAAACATTCTGTGCTCAACAGACTGTTCTTTCACGTTGATCGCCATCATCCTTGATTCACTTCGAACTTTTGATGGATGCTGGGCAATTAGTTCTTTAGGTAGATAGTAATCAAACTCGTTTATTTTCATCAGAATCCTTTCGAATGTTCTTTATCAAACTCAAACTTTTCAAAAATATCATTTTTGAATTTTTGAAAATCCCCCTCTTTGATTGCTTGACGTGCTTTTTCCGTCAAAGAAATCAGATATCTCAAGTTATGTATCGAAAGCAATCGCATGCCTAATCCTTCATTGTTTCTAATCAAGTGTCTGATATATGCCTTTGAGAAGTTTTTGCATGTATAGCAATCACATTCATGATCTAAGGGTGAGAAATCATCTTCATACTTCACGTTTTTTATATTGATTCGACCTACTGAAGACATCGCTGTTCCATGACGTGCGATCCTCGTTGGTAAAACACAATCAAACATATCGATGCCTTGAGATATTCCTTCAAGTATTGCATCAACTGAACCAACTCCCATAAGATATCTAGGTTTGTCTTCAGGTAAATATGGGACACTATCTTTGATCATTTGATACATGACTGGTTTTGTTTCACCAACACTTGTTCCTCCGATTGCATACCCATCAAATCCTATCTTGACTGTTTCGATGGCACTATGCTTTCTCAAGTCGCTATATTCTCCACCTTGCACGATCCCAAACAATGCTTGATTCTTATTAGTATGTGCTAGTTTCCCTCTTTCTGCCCATCTCAGTGTACGATCAACACTTATTTTCATATATTCGTGTGTTGAGGGATATGCGGGGCATTCATCAAAACTCATGATGATATCCGCACCAAGATCATTTTGTATTCTTATCGATTTTTCTGGTGTCAAAAACAGAGCATCTCCATTAAGGTGATTTCGAAAATGAACTCCTTCCTCCGTTATCTTTCTGAAATCACTCAGCGAAAACACTTGAAATCCTCCACTGTCAGTAAGGATAGGCCTTTTGACATTCATAAAACGATGAAGACCCCCTGCTCTTTTGACAATGCTCTCTCCTGGTCTTAACCATAAATGATACGTGTTAGAAAGGATGATACCAGCTTTGATCTCGTCTAACTCTTCAGGGGAAATGAACTTTACTGATGCTAAAGTACCCACAGGCATAAACATTGGTGTTTCGACTATTCCGTTGGGTGTGTGGATTTCTCCATTTCTCGCTGAAGTTTTTTTGCATTTTTCTTTAATAACGAACTTGAATTTTTCCATGATGTTTTTACCTAGCCACTTAATCATACATCAATATTCATAAAAACAAAACCATTCGGGAGAATGGTTTTTCAAGAGCAACTGTATGATCAAGATATTTATGTGGGTTGTGTTTAGCTATGAATAGTTGAGTATCTTGTACTCGGATTTCCAAAAGTGCACTTCATTTTCTCAAGCTGTTATTTGTTTGACTTATTCATGCTCAAATTAATGAAAATCTCTGAACTTTGCGAGTGAAACTTTTGTGAAAATAAAATGAATGCAATTGTATAATTTTACATTTTGTGGTATATTTTGTTCACAACAGATACAATCGTCGTTTTAAGAATTATTGACTTTCCATATGCAAATCTTCCCTCCTTGTTACGATTAAATGCTCAGAAAGTCAATCATTGGTGAATCATTCTTAAAATGTGTCTGGTTATGTAGAAAAAAAGCAATGAAAAAAGTGTGATTGCACACTTTTTTCGTTTATTTGATAGAATAGTAATAATTGAATGGAGATTTTTTTATGTATTATGAGATAACAGATTGGTATGAAAAAAATAAACGAGATCTTCCATTTAGATATTACTCAGAGCCATATCCCGTTTGGGTAAGTGAGATCATGGCACAACAAACAAAGATCGAGACAATGATTCCATATTTTCTCAATTGGATGGATCTTTTTCCCACAATTGAATCATGTGCTTCTGCTCCGTTGACATCTATTTTGAAGGCTTGGGAGGGTCTAGGATATTACCGTCGTGCCAGGTTTTTGCATTTAGGGTGTAAATATATCGTTGAAAATCATAATGGCGTTTTCCCCTCAGAATATAGAGACATTATCAAAATACCGGGAATTGGTGAATATACTGCTTCAGCAATCTCATCTATTGTATATAATCAAAAAAGAGCAGCAGTCGACGGCAATGTATTACGTGTAGTATCAAGAGTTATTGAATATGATCAAAGCATCGATACAGCAACTGCGCGCCAGCATGTTTCGAAGG
Organism: uncultured Erysipelotrichaceae bacterium; assembly: GCA_937957895.1. Taxonomy (GTDB): domain Bacteria; phylum Bacillota_I; class Bacilli_A; order Erysipelotrichales; family Erysipelotrichaceae; genus UBA6182. The sequence goes on along the minus strand of CALFEZ010000147.1, from coordinate 3,736 downwards.
TTGTAACAGAATGGATGAGTGAATCCCACTTGTGTGATTGCAGTTCTTTCACTCAAGGTCTTATGGAAATAGGAGCACTTGTGTGTCTTCCTGCAAATCCATTATGTGATGAATGCCCCCTCAAAATGAAGTGTGGTGCTTATAAAAACGATACATGGACTGGTTACCCTATAAGAAAAAAATCCAATCGAGTTCCTTCGTATGATTATGATGTTTTTCTTGTAATAAAGGAGAATCGATTACTTGTATCTGAAGATTGGTCAGATGGATTGATGCTTGGGTTACTAAGATTACCTCAACACCCAATAAACAACGCTCATCCTTTTGTTGATGCCGAATATAAAGGTACTGCTTCTCATATATATTCCCACAAAAAGTGGAGAATGAATGTTTTTGTTGCAGCATTGAAAGAAGAGACATTCATTCCACAACATACGAAATGGGTTAGCTTTGACTCTGTTTACGAGTATCCATGGATAACTGCTCATAAAAAAATCATCCAAACTTACCTACAAATCAAAGGTTGAAGTTGATCGATGCAAAAGTCTCTGGATCAGCACCAGTTCTTTCATTAGTGTTCAAGTTATCGATAACTATGATGTCTTTCTCATCAAGAACAAAATCAAATATTTGATAATTCTCTTTTATCCTCTCATTATTGCTTGACTTCGGAATAGTAACAACACCATTTTGAAGATGCCACCGGAGTACAACTTGAGCAATCGATTTATTGTATTTGTCCGCTAGTTCATTCAGTTCTTTAATCTCAAAAATCCTACCTCTCATTAATGGACTCCATGAAACGGTTTGGATTTTTTTCTTTGTATTATAGTTTAACAAATCTTTTTGTGTCAGTCTTGGGTGCATCTCAATTTGGTTCACTGTTGGAAGAACCTGTGCATTGATAAACAAATCATCCAAATGATTCTGGTTAAAATTGCTCACACCTATTGCCTTTATTTTTCCTTCAAAATAAAGTTCTTCCATTGCTCTCCATTGTTCAGTAAAATGCTTTGTTGGCCAATGGATTAGATACAAATCAACATAATCTGTTTTGAGTAGTTTGCAAGATTTCTCAAATGCCTTTAGTGAATCCTTGTATGTTGCCACTTCAAGCCAAAGTTTGGTTGTTACAAACAAATCATCTCGATTAACCTTGCTTCTTTTAATTCCGTCTCCTACACCATTCTCGTTGTTATATATGGCAGCAGTGTCTATATGCCTATATCCTGTTTCAATTGCTACCTTAACAGCATCAGATGCATCGAGATCACTTATTTTCCATGTACCAAATCCTAGTATCGGGATTTGAATGTCATTGTTTAGTTTCCTATTCATATCTCTTTCTCCTTTATCTCTTTATTGTCATTCGTCATCAAGATCAACTTCATTGACTAATTTTTTCTTTGATATGAACCTTAACACATTCTCGATAACTAATTGTCTAAGTCTTTTTTTATTGTTTATAGATGCAAATGAGTTATGAGGGGATATGAATAGATTCTTGCTTGACCAAAATGGGTGGTCAGAAGGAAGAGGTTCATTTTGAGCTACATCCAAAATGAAATGGATCGTGTTCTCTTCATCTAGAAATTTCATCAAATCTTCTTCATTAATCAAATCTCCCCTTCCAACGTTTATTACCAAAGATTCTCGGCTTATTTGACGTAGCGTTTCAATGTTTAAGAAATACTTCGTTTTTTCGGTTGATGGCAAACAGAAAATCAAAATCTCATAATCTCCAATCACTTCTACGGATTCTGATAGGGAGTAACATCTTCGAAATGATTCAACGATTTTCCCAGTCGTGTTTACACCATCAACAACACATCCAAATGCATCTAATCTTCTTACAATTTCCTTCCCAATGCTCCCTGTCCCAAAGACTAGAATGCTTTTTGAATGTAACTCATTAAGTCTATAATCACTTAACCAAACACTCTGTTTATGATTGTTGTAAAAGTAATATGCATTTTTATAGTATATCAAAATTTGGCTTACTACCCATTCAGAAATAGGTATACTGTAAATATCTGTTGCATTTGTTAATTTAATGTTTGCATCCTTAAGTGACTTAACATCAATATACTCATAACCTGATGTAATTAGTTGAATTACCCTAATGTGCGGCAACTCACAAAAACTCAACTTGTTAAGTTCTATTCCTCCTATCAAGTAAGCTATTTCATCACTTTCTATCTTTAAGAGGAGCTCATTCTCTTGACAAAAAGTGATATCGATTCCATAGCTTGAAAGCTTCTCAATATCACTTTCATCAAAAATATGTTTATGTATCGTAATGACTCTCATAGTACAACCCGTTTACATTATACCATGATACATGATAATTTCGGCTCAAACCTCTTGGCATAATTTAGAACCTGCCATGGTTCATCCTATAACAGTGCATATAGCATTATAGGCTAGTCTATGTCGACTATAGTTTTGATTTCAAGATGTTGATGGCACCAACAATGTCTCTATGGTTCTTATACCCACATTTACATGAATAGTATCTTTTTATCGGTGTGTTCAGTGTTTTGCAATTCGGGCATGTTTTGGAAGTGTTTTTTGGATTGATCAATTTAACTTCGATTCCTACCTTCATTGACTTATATGAAATGTATCGCATCAATCTGTGATATGACCATGTCGACAAGTAAGTAGCATCTTGTTTTTTCCTGTTTAAGCGAGATAAGTTCTCCATCTTGATAAGTCAAACATTCTCTTTTATTGCAAACTCAATAATATCGTGGCCTGTTTTGTGATCAATATCAATCAACTTATTTGACCACTTGTAAGGCCTTGATTGACTTCCATATACATGGTTCTTTGTATATTTTTCAAATTTAGATTTGTAAATAGTATGTATAAATCTTCTTTGTCTACCATTTCCGAAGAACATTATTTTGTTTGTAGAAGTAACTGCAACAGCTGGTGTTTTTATCCCTAAGTCAACACCCATTATATTCTTACTATCACACTTCAATGGAGTTACATGATAAGAAACCGATGCTATCCATTTTTTCCCTCTTACAAATACTTTAAGAGATACAATTTCATTTTCAGTCAATTTCTTATGAACATAATCATTGAAATATATTTTTACAGTGGTAACTTCCCTTCCATAGGTCTCGACTTCCATTTGCTCATTTGAAAGAACTCTAAACCCATCACAGGACCATTTGCAGAAGTTATAGTCAAAAACAATTTTCTCTGGATTTTTATTGATGTTTTTCAAGTATTCTGCTTTAGCTAGCTTAATAATCTCCGTTTTTGAGTTCCATGGTACATCATTTTCTATATCTTTGTAGTTTATAAAACTAACATATTTTTTCTCGATATACTCATTTATCACTACATTAGTTCTGAACTTAAAATTTACAATCAAATCATTGAAGATATTTGCTTGCTCTTGTGTTGGATAAATTCTAAATATTACATTTAGATACATAAACTGATCACCTATCATACTATTGGAAGAAAAACAAAAAATCCCTAAACTAGGGATTCAATTTGTGATGGAGCGAGTGAGGGGAATCGAACCCCCGTAGTCAGCTTGGAAGGCTGAAGTTCTACCATTGAACTACACTCGCAAATTGGTGACCCGTAAAGGACTCGAACCTTCGACCCACTGATTAAAAGTCAGTTGCTCTACCACCTGAGCTAACGGGTCACAATTTGGCTGGGGTACCTGGGATCGAACCAGGGAATGTCAGAGTCAAAGTCTGATGCC
>CALFEZ010000146.1 GCA_937957895.1 uncultured Erysipelotrichaceae bacterium | reverse complement strand
GCCAATGGCAAAGTATTTTGTTTGGGTTTCCCCACTATCCAAAAAGGCACCGGTTGCTGGATCCACTGCTTTTCCCAAAAGTCGTCCTACCAAACTGATGGGCAAAACCGGCACCGTCAAAGTAGCTTCATCAAACCCTTCCGCGGTAACAATCAAAAACGGTTGATTGTCATAGTATTTGGGTTCACTCGAACGATCGGTTTTGACAGAGATCTCCCCTGCAGGTGCCAAGATCTCCGGAGATCCTGTGGTATAGCTTAGGCTATCGTCTTGGGTCACTTCCGCAAAGTATAGGGAGTCAAGTCCCTGGTATTCTTCATAAACATAGGAGTTAGGCATAAGAGGATGTCCTTTCAGTAAAATGGATCTCCATGATCCAGGCATAATGATCCATGTAGAATCCACGATCATATCCCCGACTTTCGCGGGTGAACCCAGCTGCTTTGATCAGCTGACTCATATGATCGGGTAACGTTTTGATGATCGACATCTTGCTGGAGTAGATCACCAACTGGATCCTGGTGGTCAAGCGATGCGAAGTGTTGTCATAATAAGATTGATCCATTGAATCGATGATCTCATAGGTGATCAGTGTTTCCGGGATGGGCTCATCTTCACTGATGGATCCTTGATAACGAACATTGATTCCCAACGGTTGCAGTGTTTTGATCAGATGATCGCGAACGTTCATGGTGTGAGTTCCTTCAACAACCGTTCGATGGTTTCCTGTTGGATCTTTTTGGCGATACGCTTGTTGCGATTGATAGCTGGTCGAATAAATGGATAAGCTTTCATTCTTGGAGTTCCATATTCCAAAAACAAGGCTGGTAATCCTCCGGACTTGATATGAAATCCCACCTCCAATGAGCATTGATTGCCTTGCCACTTGCATGCATCCACCGGTTTAAGGGTGGACTCGGTCAATCCTGATCGTCGGTGTTTTTTGATGGCAACCAACAAATCCTGATGAAACGGCTTCGCACTGGCAAGCATCGCTTGTTCAGCTGCTTGATGGATATCCCCATGCATCTTTTGGATCTTCTCAAGCAATTCCTCCACACCATGCAGTTGCAGTTTCAGTGAGTTTTTACTCATCACACACCACCTTCTACTTTTCTTAGTCGAAGCTGCATGTACTGATTTCGCATTTCAAAGTTTTCCG
>CALFEZ010000145.1 GCA_937957895.1 uncultured Erysipelotrichaceae bacterium | reverse complement strand
AGATGACGAAATCATGGAGAGCATCAAAAATGTCTCCATCAAGGATGTGCTGCAGATGTCATCAGGGATTGCATTTAACGAAGATTATTCAGACAGAAATTCAGATGTCAATAAAATGGGAGCACTCTCTTTAGGGTTAGGGGGTTCGTTTGAAAACTTTCTTGCATCGCTAAAGCAAGACAAAGAACCGGGCACTTACAATCGATACGTAAGCAGTGATACCCAGGTATTAGGGATGGTTTTAAGAGCAGCCACCCAAGTGGATATCGCTGTATATACACAAGAAAAGTTATGGAAACCTTCAGGCATGGAATTTGATGCTTATTGGCTTACAGACAGGACCGGAGTTGAATCTGCCTTTGGAGGATTCAATGCCAGCTTACGGGACCTGACCCGTTTTGGAATACTGTACTTAAACAAAGGTTTTTTGATGGATCGACAGATCGTTCCTCAACAATGGATCGAGGATTCGATCAAAACCGATGCGGTGCATTTGAATCCCGGAGAGAACCCAAACTCTGATTCGATTTTGGGTTATGGTTATCAGTGGTGGATCCCGGATAAGACGGTAAATGATTTCTTGGCCATGGGGATATATGGGCAAGCTATCTATATAAACCAAGATCACAATATTGTGATCGTCAAGACTTCTGCCTATAAGGATTACAATCTTGATGGGGAAGAGATGGAGCTTGAAAGCATTGAATTTTTCAGGAGTCTGGCCAAGCAAATGGGATCCTAAATGGATTAGTTATGTAAAATGTGTGTAGATGTTGAAGTGCAAGAATAGAGTATAAGATGAAAAACAAGTAGAGAGATGCAACTATGTTTGTTATCGAAAATGAGAAGATTGGATTGATGCAATACACCCATGATGATGATCGTGATATGTATGATTGTTGGATGGATATCGATACCCAAAAAGGATTCAACATACTGTTCAATGAAACCTTTGAAGAGTTTTGTTCTTTCAAGATCGAAAAACATCGATTTTGGGTAACCATTTACGATAAAACAAAGAATCGTCGAGTCGGTACGATTCGACTGGGATCGGATGAGATTTATCCTGATTTGGCAATCTGGATTTATCCAGATCACAGACACCTTGGATATGGGACTAGCGCATATAAACTAGCACTCAGGTATCTGTTTGAACGATATGGTTTTTCAAAGCTATCGGCTGGCAGCTACAGCAACAACCTAAGCAGCATAAAAATGCTTAAAAACTTAGGTTTTGTTCGATGTCATGAACGGGATAGCATGGAAACAAGTGTCTTTACAGGAGAAACCATCACTCAGTTGGAATTT
>CALFEZ010000144.1 GCA_937957895.1 uncultured Erysipelotrichaceae bacterium | reverse complement strand
TCAATAAAGCATGGAATGCAATGATCGCCTTGGCAAATGCTTCATAAGGCGGAGTTACGATTCCGGCACCCACTTGTCCGATACCTGGTTTTTTATGTGCCATCCCCGTGTTGATCACGGGAAGAATCGTTGTTTCTACTACCTTGCGTGCATCGATAGCGGTGGCAGTTCCGATGAAATTCATGGTTGGGATGACATAATGAGGGCTCAATCCAACACAGATCTCCTGCATGCTTTCACTATATTGGATGGCTTCTGACACCGAACTTGCACCTACAAAACGAACGACTGCCGGTGCTGAGCCCATGGCAAATCCACCAATCCCGAAAGTTTCGATAATAGTGCTGTCACCGATATCCGGATTGGCATCTTCCGGACCATATCCTGGAAAGAACAACCCCTTGGGATCATTGACGGGAGCTTCAAACCATTGTTCTCCCAGAGCACTTAGTTTGATCCCGAAGTTGGTGCCGTTTCGACTCATGGTAGTGACGACAGTACTATATGGAATGTTTTTCACGGGATCGGTCACTGCTTTTCCGGTAGCCATTGCCAAATTTAAAAAGAACTGATCATTCCCCGTGATGAACTCCGTTATCTTTGTAAGTTCTTTTTGATCTTCGACGACTTGTGTCACATGTTTCATGATCTCACGTACAAACAAAGAGGTTGCACCTGTATTGCGTTGATGCATTTCATCCCCCATAGCCATGGCTTTGGCGATCAAGACCTTCAAAGAGATTGGTCCTGATAAAGCAAGAGCCTTTTTCATGGCTGGTGCCAATGATGTTTCCAACCACTTCAGACGTTCAATGACATCCGGTCCATTGGCTCCAAAGCGCATGACTTTGCCAAGACCTTCATTGAATGTACAGTATGCCACATTCCCAAATGTTTCATTTCGGACTTCCCATAAAGGCATGGAATACGTGATCATGCCTGTCATAGGGCCGACTGCGCCCATGGAATGATTGGGCTTGAACGTGATCTTGCCGGAAAGAACGACTTTCTCAGCCTCTTCCAATGTTTCTGCCAATCCCTCATATACCACAGCACCAAGAATTGCACCTTGCAGTGGTCCGCACATGTCTTGCCATTCAATCGGAGGACCAGCGTGACCGATCGTGTATTTATCCATATCAGGAAGGACGTCTTTGGCATACTTGACATCGACAAGGTTGGGTTCTCCCTGATTCATGATATCGAAAGCCTTTTTGTTAGCCTGATCGATTCGTTCTTGATCCAAGTCTGCCAAAATGCTTGACAACATGGGATTGCCATTGGCCGGAGGACGCCATTGCATGTGCAGTGCATCCACGTGCTGATCGTCCATGGTTTCTTTGAACACTTCCAGTCCGATATTTAATACAGAAAGCTTCTGAGCAAAAAGTTCATTCAATTTTGACATTATGATAGCCCTCCTTTTGATTTCAATAAAAGTGCAGCATACTGTGCAGCTTGGGCATTGGTTGGCAGCACGACGACACCGGCAGTTTCAAGCGTTTTTACTTGTTTTGAACGGATCTGTGGATCTTTTTCTGTTCCTGTTACTGAAGCAACATAAACCACCTCACGACCATTAAGCACTTTGTTTGCTTCAAAAATCGCTTTGACGATCTCATTTGCAGGATCTTCATGAGATCCATATCCCAACACACAGTCAAGAAGGATAATTGCCGTTTCTAAATCAGCTACTTCTTTTTTGATACGCTCAGAGCGAAGCCGTGGATCGATCATAGGATGTGCCATGCCATCGGTAAAGTAATCTTCTCCCATATCCACGATCGTATGGAACTGGCTTTCTTCCGGGTTTTTAAGAACAAACTCTTTGTCTACAGCGATGTTGGAATATACTTTGCCTACTGTGTCACTCAATAACAACATCGCCTCATATGCCAATGTACCTCCAGTATATAAACCACGAATGTATTTACCGATATTTTTATCGGATAGCGGTTTTATATCATCCAAAGTTAGATCTCTAGCAGGAGTGGGTTCTTGATCATGGGCCAAAGCGACCAAATAACGGGCAGCATTCTCGATCGTATATGCATCATATACTTTTGAGTTTTCAACCTGTGTTTGATCTCCTCCCAAAAGACAAATAACGACAGGTTTATTAAAAGACTCGACCATCTCAAGTATCTTTTTCATTACCGATGGTGAAGGTGGTTTTGAGATCAATCCGATCACGTCCGTATTGGCATCATTGTTGAGTGCTTCAAGTCCCATCAATGCCATTTTACCACCAACTGATTCTTTCAAGTCACGACCACCTGTTCCAATTGCATGGGACAAACCTCCACCAAACTCATGGATCAGTACTGTGAGTTCCTGCAATCCTGTACCGGATGCACCCACCACACCGATGTTTCCCCGATTGACAACATTGGCAAACCCAAGTGCCACTCCATTGATGATGGCTGTTCCACAATCCGGTCCCATCATCAACAATCCTTTTTCGACAGCCAGTTCTTTTAGCTCTTTTTCATCTTCCAAAGAAACATTGTCACTAAAAAGCATGACATTTATATCGTTTTTAAGACAACTCAATACTTCTTTCTTTGCAAAACGTCCTGGAGTTGAAATGATGGCAAAGTTCAACTCCGGCTTTTCATTTACGGCAGCACGAACGCTCTTTACCACTGTCTTTTGTCTTTTTGAGTCATCGGTCTTGCTTTCGAACTGCTCATTCAATACACGGATCGCTTCATCGATCACTTGTTGTGAATCAGCGCGAATTCCTATGATCAAGTCGTTGCTTGTTGCTTTTTGAGCAACTTCTTTGCTAAGGACATTGGAATTGATCATCAAATCGATGTTGTGAGTCGTCCCCATCATCACAGCTGCTTCTTCGACACCTGTGATCGCATTCAGTTTGCTTGAAAACAACATGAGTGTTACTGAGTCAAAATACGCATTCTCTTTAATCACGTTATGGATCATTGTAATATACCTCCTATTTCCAATCCAAAATACATGCCTATTAGAAAATCTACCCCTGATGAATGACCTATCGTACTGATCTTATGCAAATAATGAAGGTATGGTTTATGTTCACCATGTCTGATAAATAATGTTGAGACAAGTTCATTGAACAGCCCCTCCATCGCGTACAATAGATATTCTTTGCTTATCGGTGTTGTTTGATCGATTCTTTGCATGACTTCATTGCATAACTTGCTCTTTACATAAGCTGTTGGTGGATCATGTGAAAGATAAGTCAACACTGCCAAAATCCCACCGATAAAATCATCACCTGATGGAGTAAGCCCTTCGCCTGCCCCCACCATAGAACTAACATGATCCACGACATCCGACAATGATCGTGCTTTTTGGATCTTTCTTATTAGTTTCACCAAATGATCTGCATAAAATGACTGTTGAATGGGTTGATCATAAATGACATGCTTCCAACTTGCCAATAACATTCCTTTATCCTCAGTCGATAAAAGCAGTGAATCCAAATGGATTTTAAAGGCAATGAGTGCATCGTCCTCCATTTTTCCTTTGTAACACGGATATGAAAGATCGATCTTTTGATGATGTCCCAAAGCGAAGGAGTAATTCATTAAGTGGAGACCTTTTTCATCAATAGTCAACACATCATTTTTTTTTACTTTCATCCTTCTGATCATCTCATCAGTTACATCCAAATTGATCCCCATGGGTGTCAATGGTGCTTCTTTATGAGTCAGAGCGATCAATCGTTGATCGCATTGTACATTGATGGTATGATCAAAAACCGAATGCACTCTGCATATGGATCGATGTGAGAATGTGGCATGCAACGATGCTGAGTATTTAGTTACTTGAATAGTCATCACCTTCTTCTGTTTATTACGATCTTCTGAAATGCCAGATGTCTGATGTTTGATCAAAGCTTTCATATCGTCTATAAGTTGTATGATATTTTTTTATCTCATCTGATATAATGAAATCAAATATAACTTTGTTTTTTGACCTATAAGGATAAAGGCCCCCATGAACCTACATCAAATACTAAAGAATGATTGCTTTAAACAAGCAAAGATAGTGTCAAATCATACATATCTGGATCGCAATGTCTCATCTGTCATGGTTTTAGAAGCCACTGACATCGAAAAATGGGGTAGAAGGAATCAGCTGATTTTAACGAGTTACTATGCTCTGATCGATCTATCTGAGACAGATTTGCTCGTCTTTTTCAATAAGATGGTCGCGTTGGAAATCAGTGGACTTGTACTGAAAGTGCATCGACTTGTCAAAGAAGTACCACAACAACTAATCAGGTTATGCAATGCTTTTGACATCCCACTTATCGAAATACCGGAAACAGTCAAATATGAGACGATCATTCTTGCGATCCTGCAACCCATCATCAATGAAAACAGCATGATCTTAAACTCATATTACAATGCTCGAAAGGCAATCAATCAGTTGTCTTTAAAAGAGTTGTCCATCAATGAGCTTCTGAAGTCAATACGATTGATGATCCAGGCAGAAGTCCAGTTTGAAAACGAGTCAAGCTCCATATTCTACTCAACGAGTCTAAAACAACTGCCCTACAAGGTGATCCGCGAGAATCCACTACCGGAAGTAAAGTTTGTGGATAACCAATACTATGAACGAGTGATCGAATACTCAGACAATACACAAGAGACGATCGTAAGCGTCAACATTCCTGATTTGCTTGATCAGAAGTACATCTTCTCTGTTTTTGATTCATTTGATCATTTGAATGAGAACACGATCATGATCATCGAGAATGCAGTGGATCTGTTGCTTACCGAACTACTCAAAATCTATGCCATCAAGAAGAATCAGTCGATGCGCAAGAACAACCAGATGCATGATTTGCTGTTGGCACGTTATTACTCGAAAGAAGAACGAGACTCGATATTGAGCGTTCTAGAGATCGATAAGCACAACTACTATCAAGGGGTAATGGTATCTCTCTATGACGATGAACTGATCGAAGACAATCCCATTCGATCACCTTTGGATCAAGCCATCGATTTTATTCGTTTGAAGTA
>CALFEZ010000143.1 GCA_937957895.1 uncultured Erysipelotrichaceae bacterium | reverse complement strand
GCAAGAGCCATTGATAAACTACCTAAACACAAACTTCGCAGCAAACAGATCAGCGGAGATCATGTGGAACTGACCTATGACATCGATTATAAAGAAGGGAAAGATGTCTTTGTGGAAAAACTGAAGCAGATCGAAGGTGTGATCAATGTCAGTCTGATCAGTTATCAAAACGACTTCGGGTTATAGGATATGAAAAGATGGGAAGTACTTCCCATCTTTTTTAGTCTTCTTAAGCAACATCCTGATCATCAAAAACGATAATCGAAAGTAGTTTCCTGCTTCAAATCCAGTTCTTTCTTTTCGATTCGTTCAATCTGGATATGACCAACTGATTTAAGTGAATCGACTACACGATCGATGTCGAGCTCATCTCCCTGGATTTCCATCAAAACGGAGCCATCAGGAAGATTTTGGACCCAACCGGTGCATTGAAAACTCTTGGCAAATGTCTGGGAATAAAAACGGAATCCCACACCTTGTACCAGTCCAAAGAATCGGAATTGATATCGGATCATCATCATCACCTCCACAACGTATTTGGACAGAAGACCGATGGTGCGATCTTGTTGTGGTGAATGATTCAATCAATCATTTTTGTCTGACCGATCAAACAGAGATTTGAAGATGGCATAGTAGCTATATAATGCATAAGTGATACCAAATACGTTGATGTTTGTTGAAAATACCGTATACCAAACAGCAGAGACAGTCAAAGCAATGAATGAATTCATGATGATTTTGAGAATGAGATCACTTGGATTGTTGACTTTGAAAAGCATGTCATGAAGCTTGTTCTCTGGTTTGTTATCATTCATAATTTCCTTCATTGCCTCCTTTCATCATATATGTCTGTGATTTTCAACCCTAGTATAACATCATTATTATAACATCATTTGCTCATTTCACATGACCGATCAAAAGATGTGAGTGATGATACGATCATCGATATCGATGTTTTCATCTTCGATACAGAGTTCATCAAGCTGAAACAGGGTATCCATTAAGCAGCATATCTGTAGCAAAGTTTTGACAGATATCCGCCTAAAGTAGATTTGTGATCACAAAGATCTCGGCTTTTGAGCACATCCATCAAGATCAATGTACTTTAATGATGACAGATCAGTTTTACCATTAATGTTTGCATGAGTGTTTTATTGTTGATTCAATTGACAATCACGGACTAATATTACACAATTAAATTGGTAATAAAACGAATGAATCCGAAGTTTTCTACTGATGCAACTCACGACCTTGCATCATAAAGAAAATAAAACAAGATGTTATTATGATGTTGTTTTTATGAAAACTTACAAACTCTTATCATCTCTATGAATTTTTATGAATGATATCGATGTTAGGTGTTTGATACTTCAAAAAAAGCATAGACCATAGTTTCAACTACAGCTAGATTCCTAATGATTTTCGATCGTTCGGACCGAAAAAATGGATTACTGATCATCAGGAGATCAATCTTCTAGTAAGTTATCCTGTCCTAGAAGTTTCTTGTGACCCCTGGGGTCATCTCATATGAAAGACACAATGAACAATTAAGGATGGTCATCCATGAAACACACCACCGAAGAGCAGATCCAGGCACTGTTTGATCAACGCCAAGCTAAAAACATCAACGAACTTCAGCAGGAACAATTGACGTTTGGTCAGCGTCTTTCTGACTGGATAGCTGCCAAAGCCGGAAGCTGGGGTTTTATCATCGGCTTTCTTTCGATCTTGTTGATTTGGATCGTTATTAATGGTTGGGTATTGATGTACCAGCCATTTGATCCATATCCTTTCATTTTGCTTAATCTGATCCTCTCATGTATTGCAGCATTGCAGGCACCGATCATCATGATGTCACAAAACCGACAGGAAGCCAAAGACCGCATCCGCAGTGAAAATGATTTTCTGATCGATCAAAAAGCCGAGATTATCATCGAAGAACTGTATGTACAGATCATGGAACTCAAACAACAGCAAAAAACAATGATGGGATGGCTGAAAAATGAACCACTTGATGATGAATGAGCACCGATTCATTCGTGACATCTGACGGTGGATATGGCATGATGATGTATAAAGAAACAATCAAAGGAGAACGTATGCGACCAGTCACAATACCCAAAGTAGCCATGAAGATCTTTCCGATCGGATTGGGATCCAATGCGATCGGCGGACATAACATCTATCCCAACATCGATGAATCGACCAGCAAAGACATCGTGCGTGAGTTTATAAAACAGGGAGGCAACTTTATAGATACGGCTTACTTTTATGGACTTGGACGATCGGAAGAACTTATCGGAGAAGTCGTCAAAGAGCTTGATTGTCGAAAAGATGTGGTGATCGCCACCAAAGCTTCTTTTATCGTTGATAATGGTGAGATTCGACATGACAACTCCATCCCCTTTTTGGAGAGATCGATCCAAGAAGCATTATCACGACTTCAGACCTCCTATATCGATATCTTCTTTGTCCATTTTCCGGATGAAGCTACTCCTAAGGATGAGGTCGTGGCCTACTTGCACAGTTTAAAAAATCAAGGGATCATTCGTGCGATAGGAGTGTCGAACTTCTCACTGGAGCAACTCAAGCAAGCCAACAAAAACAATCAAGTGGACGTGGTTCAGGACCTCTATCACTTGTTGGACCGCAAGATCGAAGGAACTTATGAGAAGTACATGCTCGATCATGAGATCGGATTTATCCCTTACTCTCCGCTTGCTTCCGGACTGTTGACCGGAAAGTATGATGTTGATACGGTATTACCGGAAAGATTAAAGAAAAGACCGCTCTTTATGCCGGATCGATACAAACGCAATCTTCAGAAGATCGAAATCCTCAAACAAATCGCATACCAAAAAGGGATCACAGTCAGTCAAGTCGTACTGGCTTGGTATCTTACTAATCCCTTTATCACCGCACTTATCCCGGGAGCCAAAAAAGTGGAACAGGTGATGACGAATCTAAAGACGGCAGATGTCGTTTTGACAAAACAGGAGATCGACGTGATCGATCAAACCTTCAGATGATATCTGAAGGTTTTTTGGTTGTAAGGTTCAAAAGGTAGTATACTATACGATGAATCATTAGAAAGTTATCATGATGACTGTTCGTAAATTAGGTGTCTTCTCTCTGGCTTGGCCGATCTTTATCGAAATTGCATTGTTTATGTTGATGGGAAACATCGACATTTTGATGCTGAGTCGTTTTGATCAGTATGCGGTTGGAGCTGTCGGTAATGCCAATCAACTCTTTCAGATCGTGGGACTTTTATTTACGATCGTAACATCAGCCACGGCGATATTGATATCTCAAAGTATCGGTGCCAAAAAAGATGAGGATCTTCCAATCATCGTTTCTTTGGCGTTTTTTGGGATATTGGCATTTTCGTTGGTCTTGTCTTTGATCATCCTCGGATTTGGAGAATCCATCCTACTATTGATCAATATCCCAAAAGAAATCGCTCCACTTGCTGTTTCCTATATGAGTATCGTCGGTGGATTTCTGTTTGTGTATGCCATCAGTTTGAGTCTGACCACGACGATTCGTACCATGGGTCATCCCAAAGTCGTTATGACGGTATCACTGCTGATCAATCTGCTCAATGTGGTTGGGAACTATGCCTTTTTGTTTGGGCCTTTCAATATCCCTGTGCTGGGTGTGACGGGAGTTGCGATCTCAACAGCATTTTCGAGGTTTGTTGGACTGCTGATCTATCTTTGGTATCTAAAGACAAAACTTCATATCACGATCTCATGGAAAGTGGTTAAAAGCTGGCCAAAAAAAATGATCATCAAGATGATCAAAGTTGGGATCCCGGGAGCGATGGAACTTCTTTCTTATCAGACTGGGCAAGTCGTCATCTTCAGCATGATCAATCTTTTTGGGATCGTGGTGATCAATACCAGATTGTATGTGCAAACACTGGCATGGTTTGTTTATTTGGCAGTGATCGCCATTGCCCAAGCGCTGTTGATCGTGGTAGGTCGATTTGTGGGATCGGATGATTATGATGATGCCAAAAAAGTCGTGCTGCGCTATTTGGGATATTCCAGTCTGATCGCTTTGGGCATGTCAATGATGTTGGTTTTCTTTGGTCCGACGATCCTAACCCTTTTTACCGATGATCGAAATGTCATTGCACTGGCGAGTACGATCTTTATCATCGATGTGTTTGTGGAACAAGGACGTGTCCTCAACATTGTGTTGGTCAATGCGATGAAAGGGGCAGGTGATGTATATTTCCCGGCCATGGTGGGAATGATCTCGGTGTGGGTCGTGACTGTCAGTTTGTCGTATTATCTTGGAGTGGTTTTACAATGGGGGTTGGTTGGTATCTG
Source organism: uncultured Erysipelotrichaceae bacterium (assembly GCA_937957895.1). Lineage (GTDB taxonomy): Bacteria > Bacillota_I > Bacilli_A > Erysipelotrichales > Erysipelotrichaceae > UBA6182. The sequence continues at coordinate 6,022 of CALFEZ010000143.1, read as the reverse complement.
GATCGCATTTGCTGTTGATGAAATCCTTCGAGGATTGATCTTGCTTGTTCGTTGGCATAAAAACTACTGGCAGAAATACAAGTGGGTGTGATCACCCATTTTTTCATAACAAAAGCACCTTGATATGACAGCAAGGTGCTTTTATTTTTATACGTCATTTCAACAAGAATGTTGTCTGATCACTGCTGCTTTGATAATCAGGATACGATGTTTCAGCAACGACCGTATACGTTCCTTTGATGGAATTTTTGTTGGTATTCATGGTGTAGGTCGCTTTGCCATCCATTGCTGTAGACAATGTCGTGATGATGGTGCGAGATTTGGTGCTGGAAGGTGGTATGATCGTCAGTACGATCGAAGCACCTGCGATCGGATCAATCCCATTGCTGACTTCGACGGTGATGAGGATCTTTGATCCGGCTATGTACTCTGAAGCCATCAGGATCTTTGTGAAGGTTCTTAGTTCAACAGGTTCATAGACTTCGAAATTGGCTCGATACGTAGCACTTACATTCAGCCCATCGATTTTTGGTGGGATAAAATATGGATCTGTCCCCACGATCATATCGGATGCATCGGTCCAACTCACAAAACGATATCCCGATTGTGCAGTCGCAGTCGATCCGGAAGCGACCCCGGTCACGGGGGCAAGTGTCTCACTGGTTGGATCGACATCACCACCGATGGTTGCTTGATAGGTGATCGTGATAGCATCATTTTCAACAAACACGGCGGTATATGTTGCACTTACGTAAACTCCATCCACTTTTTGAGGTATCCAGGTCGTATCGGTCGTAACGATGTTGCCTGATCCGTCGATCCAATGGACAAAATGATATCCTGCATTTGCTGATGCAATGGAGCCTTGTGCGGTCCCGGTTTGGGGATCGAGTGTCTCAGAGGTACGACTTACACTTCCTCCGATGGTTGGCTGATATTGGATTGTGATCTGTGATGATGCTTCGATGAATGTCTGTATCAATCCATAACCATACAAATTGTCTTTCCCTATAGTACCAAGATCAAGTGTGTATTCTTGCAACTTGATGCGAAGGGATGCTGCACTCAGTGTTGGGAAGGCTTGTTTCATCAATGCCAAATGACCTGCTACATGAGGTGCTGACATCGATGTTCCACTTAAAGTAGCATAGCCATTGTTAAGATATGTACTGCGGATGCTGACTCCCGGTGCGGCTACTTCTACGGCAGGTCCGGTTGAAGAGAAAGAGGCACGGTTGTTGTTGATGTCGGTGGCTGCTACGGCGATCACCGAATCATACTTTGCCGGATATCCGACGTTGTCTCTTCTTGTGTTTAAAGTACCCGAATTTCCGGCTGAAGCAACCACCAAGATGCCATGACCATAGTAAGCAGTATCGATTGCTGTTTTCATCGCTGGTGAATCTGTCGAAGAACCAAGGCTCATGTTGATGATGTCCATGTTGTTGGTGATGGACCAGTCGATCCCGGATACGACATCTGACAAATATCCACTTCCGGAACTACTCAAGACCTTGACACTGTAAAGCTTGGCATCAGGGGCTACTCCAATGACTCCCAACCCATTGATTTTTGCGGCAATGATACCTGCCACATGAGTGCCATGACCATTGTCATCATAGTAGGAGGAAGCTGTTGCGACGAAATTGGCTCCGCCTTCGATCGTCAGGTCAGGATGCAAGGCAATGCCGGTATCAATGACAGCTACTTTGATGTTGATCCCGGTGTATCCTGCATTCCAAGCAGTGGGTGCCTGGACTCTCGCCACCCCCCATTCGAGGGTGTCAGCTGTCATGGTGATAATCGAATCCGGTTCAATGGAGACGATGTTGGGGTTGTTTGCTAATGCAGCGATGCCCTTTTCAGACAATCGTGCTTTGATAATCGGGAAGTTATCGTACTTTTTTTGGATCGAAGCATTGGCTTTGGCCAGTGCTTGAGAGTCCACATCATGTTTAAAAACGACGATCACTTCCTGTGGTTGATCAGCTTTGGTGATGATGCCTGACGGCAAACATAAAAGCAACGAAAACACCATCGTCCAAACGATCATGGTGGCATGATTTATCTTTTTCATGTCATTCCTCAGAAAGAAACTGGTTGTTCAGCTTCGTTTCATTTTACACCTTCATTTTACATCGAAATCAGGATTATACAAGCATCTTAGAGCATCAACTCCAACAAATAAGATGATACTTGTAAAACCATAAGATTCTCGATGTCTCTTCATAAGCTTATGTTTCATTCATGCATCATTATGCAGTTGAGCTGATTCCTTTTCGAATGTTTTGTACGTCATAGAGAATGGTGAGTTTGATCTTGCTCTTTGTCAGTTGAACTCTCTTTTATCATGATATCGACCCATAATCATCAAGTTTTAAAAGCTAATAAGATTAATACTGAAAACCACTTTTTATCTATCAAAAGCGGATGATTATAAGGTTTATGACGTTTTCAAAGTAATTGAAGATATCATCATCAAAACTTCATGGCACAGACTATAGATATCGAAAAATTACCAGACATGGATGTCTAAAAAGAGAAGACAAAAAAATCATACAAGCATAACAAAGAATCCTGAGAAATCAGGATTTTTTTAAAACGAATTTCATCGATGCAATGGTTGACATGTCGGACAGAAATAGACATTTCCGCCCATATAAGCTTCCTTGACGATCAGAGTGTTGCATGTTGGACACGGTTTGAATAAGTTGTGTTTGGCCATGATGACCGGATAACCTCCCTGTTGACCAAAAATGTCTTTTTCCGTGGATCGTCCACCAGCATCAGTCATTTCCTTGATCGTCTCTTTAATAACAGCATAGAGCTTCAGTCGTTGCTGGTCGGAAATTTCATTGAGTTTTGTTTTTGGATGCATACCCGCATGATACAGTACATCTTGAAGGACACCATTACCAAAACCCGGAATGCGCTGTTCAGTGGCCAACACTGCTTTGATGCTCAATGTCGGCTTTTGATTTTCAAGCATCATCCAAAAGTAGTTCCAATCAAATGCATCGGATAACACAGATGGTTTTTCTTTGGCAATGGCATAATAATGGTTTTTCATGGATCCTTCTTTAAAAACCCATAGTCCTCCATACATGGAAACAAAGCAAACCAAAGCTGATCCATCGGTAAATCCAAGCAGCAACTGATGCTTCTCCGGTTTTTTTTGATCATGTCCGATATATCGAATATTGACACTGTCTCCAAATACGATCCTGATATCTTGTGCTTCGATTTCGATCAATCCTCCATAGGCAGATGCACCGGTGATTTTTTTGTGGAACAACATCGTGGGATAGTCATTTGGATCTTCGTGAAAAAAAGCAAATTTGTGAGGAGAATGAGCGACGAGCACCTCCTGGATGGTTTTATGTTTGATGATACGATCAAGCTGGTTTGCCTGATGGTTTGCTTCTGGGATCTCTAGCATAAAAGGCCTCCCTTTGTTTGGTTTGATTGTAGCATGCCCAAGATCGATTTTCATTTGGATTTTGCTTGAATATGATCGTGATTGGTGTAATATGAAAAGGTGAAGGAACATTATCCCTGATCAGTTTCATCTTCAATAAAGAGATAATAGATCAGTAGGTGCCTTAAGACTGAGATCGAGGATCTTATGAAAGAGTTCGTACTAGTTTGTTTTATCATCACATATGTACTTTTGTTGACATTTCCAAGATATCGATGGATGATCGCTGCATCGGTTGCTATCATGTTGATAGCCATTCAGATCGTTCCGATCGATACACTGTTGGATGCGATCGACTTCAATGTGCTGCTTTTGATCACCGGATCGATGGGTATCGTGGCTCTTTTTATTGAGTCTAAAATGCCTTTGTTGTTGGCAGATCATATTTTACGACATACTTCCAATGCAAAATGGGCAATCATCAGCATGGCATTGTTTGCCGGGATCATCTCTGCTTTTATCGACAATGTTGCGACAGTGCTTATGATCGCTCCGATTGCCCTTAGTGTTGCCAAGAAGTTGAAAGTCAATCCCGTACCTTTTGTGATAGCGATCGCTGTCTCCAGCAATCTACAAGGGGCTGCGACCTTAGTAGGTGATACGACTTCCATTTTGTTGGGAGGATATGCCAAAATGAACTTTTTGGATTTCTTTTTTTTCCATGGAAAACCAAGTATCTTTTGGTTTGTGCAAGCAGGAGCGTTGACTAGTTTGGTTGTCTTGATGGTCCTGTTTAAAAAATACGATCAAAAAGTCACATTCGATCACATCCAAAAAGTGGAAGATTATTTTCCTTCGATTCTCTTGCTTTTGATGATTGGGTCATTGATCCTAGCTTCTGTTTTGAGGATCGATTTTGAATATACCAACGGAACTATCTGCATGGTCGTTTTGTTGATCGGATTGATCAGAAACATGATCGCAAAAAAAAGGATCAAATCTATCATGTCTACCTTAAAGGAGATCGATCATCATACGATCTTGTTGCTTGGCAGCTTGTTTGTGATCATAGCTGCCATCACCAACGTGGGCATCATCGATGATATAAGTCTTATCCTTGAACGATGGACTAAAGATGATCCATTTATGGCTTTCACGTTGATCGTCTGGAGCAGTGTGGTGATCTCGGCATTTATTGACAATATTCCCTATGTTGCTACCATGCTTCCGGTCGTCTCTATGTTATCCGTCAAAATGGGGATTGATCCGACTTTGCTGTATTTTGGTCTTTTGACCGGAGCAACGCTGGGTGGTAATCTATCGCCGATCGGAGCTTCTGCCAACATTGCCGGGATAGGTATTTTGAAAAAGCAAGGATTCCATGTTACTCTCAAGGATTTTGCCACCATCGGTATCCCGTTTACACTGATGGCTGTGTCGACTTCATATATCTTGATTTGGTTGATCTGGTCTTGAGTTAAAGCCTCAAACAAAGTACAATTGAGCAAGTGATGGATCAGAGTATGATGATCCCTTAAGTACAATATCAAATGAAATAAAAAGGAGATAGTTACGATGAATGATTATATTGCATTGTTTGTTTTTATTCCCCTGATCTTGATCATGGCACCTTTGTTGATAGGCGTTTTCGTATACAAAGATGCAGCCAATCGCAACATGAATGCATTGATGTGGGCTTTGATATCTGTGTTGGTACCGGCATTTGTCGGGCTGTTGGCTTACTTGATCGTTCGAAATGACTATCCGGATCTTCAGTGTCCAAAATGCTCTCATCGCGTCGGCAAAGACTATGTGTCATGTCCCAATTGTGGTGTCAAACTGAAGTCCACATGCCAAAATTGTGGTCAACCGATCCAATCAACATGGAAGACATGCCCATATTGCTCAACTTCTGTTGCTTATGATCAATACGCAGCCGTCCCCATCGAAAACAAAGATACATCCATCGTAAAAGTACTGTTGTTCCTGATTTTGCTGCCAATCATTTTGGTAGTAATGGCTTTGCTTTATTACATGTTCCGTTTTTCAGTATCCTGGTAGGCGTAACTATGCTTTTTGAAGACGTTGCGAAAACGGATAATCCGTTTCATGATAACTTAAATCTCATGCCAACATGATGATCAATGATGATCATCATGTTTTCAATTTCAACGGGTCATGATCATAACTCTTGAATCCGTAAACAAAGGTCAGTACATTAATCATAAAGGAGACTATCAATGGAAACAAAAAAAGACAGAGCAAAAGGTGCACTGATGGGTGCTTTGATCGGGGAAGCACTTGGTATTGGTCCTCACTGGTACTATGATCTTACAGAGCTTCGCTTTGAGTATGGATCGTGGATCGATGACTATACCGATCCAAAACCGGGTAGATATCATGATGGTCTAAAGGCAGGAGAGCTATCTCAGCAAGGATGGATCATCACCAAGATGGCAGAGTACTTCATCCAAAACGGCAGATATGATCAAACTACTTTTAGCAACATGATGGATAAAGAGATCCTACCATACGTTGATCGTGTTCCCATGGGAGGCATCGGGGGATATACCAGTCAGATGATGCGTCATGTGTATCAAAAAA
>CALFEZ010000142.1 GCA_937957895.1 uncultured Erysipelotrichaceae bacterium | reverse complement strand
CTTTTTTTGTGAGGTGCCATGGACAGTATGTCAATATCGATCAAGCGGATCTTCGATATCCGGATCGCAGTTTCTGTGATCCTTTTTGTCATTATGCTTTTATCTGGATACAGCATCATTATCGAGGGGTATCATCTTTTGGTCGCTAAGCAGGCAAGTACGATCGATGAGTTATCCATATCACCCTCCCGCACACACAAATATACCTATGTCATTGCAGATGACATCTCCTACACTGATATCGACATTGTTTTTGAAAACACGATCAGAGATAAGAAATTCAAAGGATACATGGCCAAAATGGACGATAAGTATATCCTTGTTTTTCGTCAGGACAATGTTGATGAAGCATCCAGAATGATTTTATTGCCATCGTATTTTTCCGAAGGTAACAACGAACTTTTCAAAGCAACAGTGTATCAGCAGATCATCCAAAGTCAGGGATTGTCTTTTACACAAGTACAAGCCATGTTTCATCCTGAAGTATTTGTTGATGTAAGAGGAAGGATCAAAGAAGACATCCCCATCGTCATTGCATGGGTGATGTTCATCATACTTTTGGCAATCGTGTGCGGATGGAATTTCAGGGAGAAAAAACGATGGAAAGATCGTAAAGACAAGTATCGCTATATCCCTAAACAAGCCCCGATCAAACTTACAAGCAATACTTATATAAGTGATCGAGCCGTGTTTGTCCTAAGTTACGGGCTAAAAGTGTTTCCATTTGAAACGATCCGACAATATCGGATCGACCCTGAGATGATCACACTGTATTTTCATAGTAACAAAATGATCATCCGAGCTGACAAACAAATGATCACCAAGATCAAACACCAGCTTTTCCCGGAGATTCTCATTTATGAAGATCAATAAAACGATATCAAAAGAGGATGTATCAGTTTTTGTTTCGCATCATCCTATCTTTCAAGAGCATGTCACTTCCATGCGATCGATCACCTACACCATCGAAACAGATCCATTTGTTGCATTGATCGAAACGATCATAGGTCAGCAGATATCCATCAAAGTAGCTGGCATCATGATCAAACGGTTTTATCAGAGCATCGATCTGCAACACATCCATGAAACAGATCATGAAACATTGAAAGCAGTGGGGCTCAGCAACAACAAAATCAAAGGTGTCATGCAGTTGGTGAAGATAAAACAAAGTGATCCTGATTTTTTCGATGAATTGATGCATATGAGCTATCAAAAGATCGTTTCACGCCTTCAACCTTTGTATTTGATCGGACCATGGACTATCGATATGGTGTGTCTTTTCAGTCTGGATCGTCCTGACATCTTCAGTCTGCATGACTATGGCATCAAACAAGCCATAAGCAAGTTAATGGATCAACCTTACAACAAAGCATTGGGTGAAGCTTTCAAAACTCGCTTTGATCAAGATGGGTCATTGGCTTCGCTATTGTGTTGGGATATATTGAACAACAAATAAATCCAATAAAAAGACTTTCAAAGACATCAATGATCAAATGCTTCATTGTTAAAAACATTCTGAATAGATAAAATAAAGTCGTACTATTAGAAAAACCACGATGGCGTTTATCGTGGTTTACTTTGTTCTTTTGGGTTCTTCGAAATCTTTCAGCTGGATATTCAGTGCATTGACCGATATTTGCAGTTCCATGATCAGCATCGCCAGAGAGGCGAGCATCAAAAGCAAGCTGACTCCAAAACTGATTTTTGCAGCGAGATCCATCGAAAAGAAGATAAACAACAAACTCAAAACACTAAAGAAGAAAGAAAACGCCCCAGAAACCTGCATGTTTCGAATGATGGCCATGCGTTTTCTCAGATTGATCAGTTGATCGGCTGTGATATCCGAGGGGTTTTCCTTGTGTTTTGCATAAAGATCACGAATAAGACCGGCAATAACGACAAATCGATTGGTGTATGCCAACATCAACAATGAAATCGCTGAGAACATCAATGTCGGGGTTTGAAGATTGAAATCCATATAAGCCTCCCATAGTACGTTATTACTATACTAGAGAAGCAGAAATATGCAACCCGAACGCAAAAAAAACGAAGCTTTTGCTTCGCTTTTCAGTTGAGTAGCTGATACATCAGATCATAATAGTTGATTCTTTGGATCGGTTTCTCAGACTTGAATTGATCGATCAATGACTGTGCTTCCGGCGCGAGCATCAAGAAGACGTTTGGAGACATTCTTTCGACTCCCCATTCGATCTTCGGAGCAAATGCGATCACTCCGGTTGCTTTTGTAAGCAAACCATCTGTTCTTAGATACGGCAACAATTGATTGAGTTGTTGCTGATCGATACGGATGTAGGTGAAGTTCTGATCGACATCATCTCTCACGCCTGGTTGTTGTACAGTGTTGTTTGAGATAAAGAAGAATGAACGGCGCTCATTGGCATCTGGAAGTACCAGGATGAATTCTTGATCTTCGACATATTCAAACTCGATGTTTTTACCTTGGCTTTTGAGATAAGCAACGGTCCGCGTGTCGGATGCCTCAACCACAAAGCTTTGTGACAGACATCCTTGATTACAGATCGTCATGTGGACATAACCTACAAGAGTGTCACCTTCTAGGTGTTGAGCCAAGCTCTTGTCAAGATAATCCAGCTTGTAAGCTTGTCTGAAGGCATCGAATGAACCACCAGCCAAAACACTGCTTTGCGTCATCATCGGATCTGCGAACTTGAAATCACTTATCCTAAAGTCTTCATACGAGTTCAATATCAAAGAAGGAAACTTGTTATTGAAGACTGCTTCAGTAGGAATGAGTCGCAACATATCGTATGTCCAGCCAAAGTTGATGTTGTAACGACGATTGAGCGTCGCTCCGTTTTTTAAGGTGTAGCGCACTTCAAATGCACTATCCAGATAAGAAGGAACATCGAATGGATACTCTGTTGCGACATTTGTAAGATTCCAGATGTTTTTGTTGTAGTCGTATTTTTTATACTGATCCAAAATGTTTTGATGGGTATCGATGATAGTTTGGATGTGATCAGGATCGGTTAAACGCAAGATACCATCATGCCCCGTGTATTCTCTAAAAAGCTGATAACTATATGAGTAAGGGGAAGTAGAGATCAATCCGGTCGGATCGGTCAAAAATACTGATACTTCCTTAACATCATTACGATCAGGAACGTTGTTGACGTAACCCAAACCACCGGTATTGGTGCTTAGAGTAAAGGAAGCCAACGTGATTGCAGTGATGATGATGAAATTGAGGACACCCTTGAGAAAGTGTCTGAATCCGCGGTTGGCGATGACATCGAGAACCATGTAACCCACAAAAGTAAACGTCACAGGGAATAGCAATGTCCTAAAATCAAGCAATCTTCCACTTGTAAATGCCACAAATGTGGAGAACAAGAAGATTTGGAAGACGATCGTAAATACGGTCGTAATGATTGGGAAGAACCACTTATTGGTAAAAGGATCTTCTGCTTTCTCGCTTTTTCTGAACTTGTAAAGCTGCAATACGCCCCAGGTTGCTATCAAAGCGAAGATCAACCAATAGATCGTGATCAACCACAAATTCGGATATGCTCGAGTTAGATTGAAGTTCAGATCAAATATCGTAAAGATAGGTGAACTGAAAATCAAGAACAACTGATCGGTCCCGGCTCTAAAGCCCAACAAGGTGGCTTCTCCATAAAGAACATAAGCCCCATAACCGATTGCCGGCAACACATGTACCATGGCACTATAGAGTAATCCATCGACAGTGGTCCCGGTGTTCATCATCGCAAAGATGATCGGCAATAAGATTGCCAAGGTCAGTGCCACGGTATAAATATACTGTTTGACCTCCAACATGACATCGACATTGGGGATGACACTGACATAGTAGATCGATCCCAATGTATAAATCAAGGTAAACGGGATCAAGATGACGATCACGGAACTGATCAAGGTTGAGAGATACAGGTCTTTGCGGGTGATCGGCAGTGCATGATAGACATCCAGGTTGCGTTTTGAATTAAGATAAGAGAACATCGTCATCGGAACGATGAAGATCGTAGCTACCAGGATCAATAGCAACAGCACTTGACCAACGGTAAAGACTCGCTCATCATATTGGGTGTTGTAAAGTACATACTGGGTAAAGACCAGCAATGGATACAAGGCAAACATCAACACGCTGACCAGGATCATCAGTCTCGTATTGCGTTTTAACAGAAAACGCAAGTATTTCAGATTGATTTTGGCTTTAAATAGATTTTCCATATCCTCTGGCCTCCATTTCGTAGACGAAGATCTCTTCCAGGTTGAGTGGCAACTCTGTCAATAAGACAGGACCATATCCTTGAAGTGTTTGTTTGATGACGCTCGCATCGCCTTTGACGACCAATGTGTATACATTGCCGATCTGTTCGCGATGCATGATCGTGAGTTCATCAAAAGCATCTGCTTTGGGTGGTTCGCTAAATCCGATCTGATATTTATGAAACTCTTCTTTGATCGAATCGACGTCACCGCTCATCACGATCTTTTTGTTGTCGATCAGTGCGATCTGATCACAAATATCTTCCAATTCTCTTAAGTTGTGGGAAGAAATCACAACGGTCATTTCACGGGATGCCATCTCATTGGCGATGAACCGCTTCAATGTCATTCGCATGACTGGGTCCAACCCGTCAAACGATTCATCCAACAAAAGCACATCCGGCTTGAGTGACAAGGCGAGGATCAATCCAACCTGTCTTTTCATGCCTTTGGAAAAGTCATTGATTTTCTTGTTTTGAGGGATCGGGAAATTTTTAAGAAGTTTATCGTACATCTCATGATCGAACGATGTGTAGAATATCCGATAAAACTCTTTCATTTCATGGATGGTGGCCTGATGCAAATAAAATGGCTCATCTGCCAAAAACAAGATACGCTTTTTGTTTTCGGGATTGTCATAAATCGGGCTGCCATCCAAAAGCACTTCGCCTTCATCTGGTGTAATAACGCCGCTGATCAAACGCAGGATGGTCGACTTACCAGCTCCGTTTGGTCCAACCAGACCAAAGACGCTTCCTTTTTTGATATGCCAATCGACCTGATCGAGCACATGTGTGCTTTCAAATCGCTTGGATACATTGGTAAGATTGATCATGTGGTTTTCTCTCCTTGCTTGTATGTTTTCAAAACAAGATCCGTAACTTCCTGAAGGGGTATGCCCAATGCTTTTAAAGCTTCTAATGTTTTGACCAGGTCACTTTTCATTTCTTCCCTTGCAAGTTTTAGTGAATCTTGCTGGGTACTGATAAAGGACCCTTTCCCGGTGTGAGAGTAGATGTATCCCATCCGTTCAAGTTCTTGATATGCTTTTTGAACGGTGTTGGGATTGACTCCCAGATCACCGGCCAGCTGCCTTACGGCAGGCAATTGCTGATCGGGCTTGAACAGCCCTAAAGCAATGAAGCTGATGACTTGGGTTTGGATCTGCTCGTAAATGGGAATTTTGGTCTTGTAGTCAAGTACGAACATGTTGTGTCCTCCAACTGTATTAAATACACTAATACAATAAACCCAATTCATCAGTTTGTCAACAGATATTATCCAACAATTACAAGAGATTGATTTTAGTGTCGTAATGAAGATGGTTGTGCTAAAATAACACCACAAGGAGTGAACCTATGTATGATGTGATTGTTGTCGGAGCAGGGCATGCCGGAGTAGAGGCCGCACTTGCCACGGCACGTATGAATAAAAAGACAGCCTTGTGCACGTTGGTCATCGATACCATTGCCATGATGCCATGCAATCCATCGATCGGTGGTCCCGCAAAAGGGGTCGTCGTGCGTGAGATCGATGCCCTTGGAGGGCAGATGGGTATCACGGCGGATAAAACTGCACTTCAGTTCAAACTGCTCAATACCAACAAAGGACCCGGAGTCCGATGTTTGCGTGTGCAATCAGATAAACTGGCCTACAGTGAAATGATGCGAGATGTGTGTTTGAAACAAAAAAATCTGGATGTGCTTCAAGTCATGATCAAGCGTTTACTCGTCAAAAACAATGAAGTTTACGGTGTGTTGCTTGAAGATGAAACAGAACTTTTGGCAAAGAAGGTGATTTTGACGACTGGTACGTACATGAGTGCCAAAATCATGATTTCCGATCATGTCAAAGAGTCCGGACCGGCCAACCAACCTACGACCAAAACGCTTTCTGCTCATTTACGAGAGTTAGGATTTGCTACTTTACGATTAAAGACTGGAACACCTCCTCGTGTTTTGACTGACTCGATCGACTTTTCCAAGACCTTGATCCAACCTGGTGATGAGAACAGACACTTTTTTAGCACCACGACCCGAGTGGAAGATACGATCGTGGATCAGTATCCATGTTATCTTACATACACCAATCAAAAGACCCACGACATCATCGGCCTGAATCTTCATCGATCAAGCATGTATTCAGGAGTGGTGGAAGGCGTGGGAGTGAGATATTGTCCATCGATCGAAGACAAAATCGTTCGTTTCTCAGACAAAGATCGCCATCAGATCTTTTTAGAGCCTCAATCTGCTCGTCTTGATACTACCTATATTCAAGGTTTCTCAACATCGCTTCCGATCGAAGTACAGGAAGTGATGATCAAAACGATACCCGGGTTGGAAAACTGTAAGATCAAAGAATATGCTTATGCCATCGAATATGACGCGATCGAACCAAAGCAACTTTACCCGACTTTGGAAACCAGAAAGATAAAAAATCTGTATTGTGCGGGACAGATCATCGGCACATCGGGTTATGAAGAAGCTGCCGGATTGGGATTGATGGCCGGCATCAATGCTGCTCTTTCGTTGGATGGGAAATCACCACTTGTTTTAAAGAGAGATCAAGCCTATATCGGAGTCATGATCGATGATCTCATCAACAAGGGCACACAGGAACCGTATCGTCTGTTGACATCACGAGCAGAATATCGGTTGTTGTTGCGTCATGACAATGCTGAAGCGCGTTTAAGCAGGGTCGGTCATGAAGTGGGACTGTTATCAAAAGAGCGATTCGATATTTTCCTTGATAAAGAACAGCAAAAACAGCGATTGACCCAACTGCTCGAGCAAACACGCATCACCAGCAAAGACCCTTTATCCGGTGTGTTGATCGCCAAAGGATATCCCAATATCCAGGAAGGCATCAGGTTGATCGATGTCTTGAAACGTCCCAACATCCAATTGGAAGATTTCATGCCTTATCTTGATATTCAGGTCGATTTTGATTGTGTAAATCAAACCGAAATCGAGATCAAATATGCAGGATATATCGAAAAAGCCAAGAAAGAAGCAGACAAAATGAAGGTTCTGCAGTCATGGAAGATACCCGAGGACTTCGATTATGATAGTATCAAACAGCTTTCACATGAAAGCAAACAAAAACTCAAGGACATACGCCCATTGACGATCGATCAGGCATCAAGGATATCCGGTGTAAAACCTGCGGACATCCAAGTGCTACTGATGGTATTGACACAAAAAAACAAGTGACTGCAGACAGTCACTTGTTTCATCTTTTTATCAACATGCAAATTTGGTATAATTCGATTACGGAGGTTTTATGGATTATCAGGCTTTCGAAAGGATCGCTTCGACATATGGGCTGATCATCACCCAAAAACAATACGATGATCTGCTAGTATATGCCAAACGATTGATAGATTATAATCAGAAAGTCAATCTGACCGCCATTATCGAGCTGGATCAGATTTTCATCAAGCATTTTCTGGATAGTCTTCTTGTTGTAAAGTACATAGGTGATGGACAGAAAGTTGCTGATGTCGGGACCGGTGCCGGATTTCCGGGATTGGTGTTGGCATTGTTTTTACCCAACTGCATGTTTACCTTGATCGAACCGACTCAAAAAAGAGTGGTTTTTCTTCAAAGCATCAAGGAAGAACTGGACTTATCGAATGTGGAAATTCAAAATGAGCGTGCAGAAGATCTCAAACATCTCAAAGAAACATTCGATGTCGTCGTATCACGAGCAGTGGCCAGATTGGACATCCTGCTTGAGCTATGCATCCCCCTTGTAAGGGTAAAGGGAACATTCATCGCTTTAAAAGGAGCACAAGGAAAAGCAGAACTTTCTATCTCGGAAAATGCACTCAAGGTGTTAAAGGCCAAAGTTAAAGTTATCGAAGAGATCATATTGGATGATGGTCAGACAAAAGCGCTCCGTCAAAACATCGTGATCGAAAAAGAAGCAAAAACCCCTAACATATATCCGCGGTTGTATAGTAAAATAAAGAAACAGCCTTTATAGGAGAATGATGATGAAAGAAACGATTGATATTTCGATCGATCAAATAAAACCAAACCGTTACCAACCCAGAAAAGACTTCAATGTGGATGGGTTGTTTGAATTGGCACAGTCCATCCGAGAAATCGGATTGATCCAACCGATCGTTGTCAGAAAAGAGGATGACCACTACGAGATCATCGCCGGAGAACGAAGATATCGTGCCATGATCCTTGCGGGATATACGACTGTCCCGTGTCTGCTGATGGATACTCATGATGTATTGGCAGCTCAGATGGCTCTGATCGAAAACATCCAACGTGAAGACCTATCTGCCATCGAAGAAGCAGATGCTTATGTCCAGATCATACGCAGTCGAGGATGGACCCAGGAACGGTTGGCACAGAGTCTTGGCAAGTCACAGTCAGCGATCGCCAACAAAATCCGACTTTTGCAGTTACCACAAACGATCCAAAAAGCCGTGGTCCAACGCAAGATCAGCGAACGTCATGCAAGAGCACTGCTGCAAATCGAAGTAGATGAACAAATGGACATCTTTCAACAAGTGATCGACAACAACCTCAATGTCGCCCAGACAGAGAAACTTGTCGAACAACAAGAAAACAAAAAGACAAAAAAAAGAAAACCAAAACTCAAAGGCGTGACCAAGCATGTGTTGATTGCCAAAAACACGATCATGCAAGCAATCTCGATGATCGAAAAAAGTGGCATCAATGTAAGAAAGGAAGAAATCGATTCTCAGGAAGAATACACGATCATCATCCGTCTTAAGAAGTGAAAGGAGTATCCATGGGGAAAGTAATCGCAGTCGCCAATCAAAAGGGAGGCGTTGGCAAAACAACGACCAGCGTCAATCTTGCTGCTGGATTGGCGTATCTAAAGAAGAAGGTGTTATTGATCGACTTTGATCCACAAGGCAATACCACCCAGGGGGTCGGTGCAGATCGTGCTTCCTTTCAGCTAAGTGTGTATGATCTTTTGCTTCAAGATGTCAATGCTGCTCAAGTGATCAAAAAAATCCAACAACCACCATTGGATCTGGTACCCTCCACGATCGATCTTGCGGGAGCCGATCTGGAGATGATCGATTTCAAAGTAGGTCGTGAAAGGTTGCTTAAAAACAAGATTGATACCATCAAAGAGGATTATGACTTCATTATCATCGATTGCCCGCCTTCGCTTGGATTGCTCAACACCAACGCTTTGACGGCGGCAGACAGTGTGATCATCCCGGTCCAGTGTGAATACTATGCACTGGAAGGACTGACACAATTGTTGTCAACGATCCGACTGGTCCAAAAACTATTCAATCGAAAACTATACATCGAAGGTGTTTTGCTGACGATGTTTGATGTACGGACCAGATTGAGTGTGGAGGTATCTTCAGAAGTGAGGAAATATTTCAAAGAGCGAGTTTATAAAAGCATGATCCCACGCAACATCAAACTTACCGAAGCTCCTTCGGCAGGACAATCTATCTTTGAATATGATGTTCGCTCAGAAGGAGCGAAAGCATATGCGGCGTTGGCGAAAGAAGTGCTAAAACGCAATGACGGAGGCAGTGCATGAGTGATAAAAAGAACCGTTTAGGAAAAGGATTGGGTGCCATCTTCGGAGAAGATGTCAGTGAAGTGCTTGAAGAGATCCAACGAGGCAGCAGTGACATTTTCGTGGGAGATAAAACCAAGATCAACATCGATCTAATCGTCAACAATCCTTATCAGCCAAGAAAGAAATTCGATCAGGAGAAAATGCAGGAATTGGTTGCTTCGATCTCTGAGCATGGAGTGCTGACCCCGGTACTGGTGAGAAAGACTGATTTTGGATTTGAGCTGATTGCCGGAGAAAGACGCTTGCGAGCATCCAAGATGATCGGGCTGGAAAAGATCGATGCAATCGTCGTGGATTTTGATGATGATCAGATGATGGAAGTTTCACTGATCGAAAACATTCAACGGGAAGACCTTAACATCATGGAAGAGGCTCAGGCATATCAGCAAATGATAGAGCGATTTGGTTACACTCAGGAAAAACTGGCTCAAAAAGTAGGGAAATCCCGTGAGCATATCGCCAATACACTTCGATTGAATCGTCTTCCTAAAGAGGTTGCCAGACTGGTAGAAAGCGATCAGTTAAGCATGGGTCATGTACGACCGCTCATTCCTTTGATGGAAACCAGAGATATCGTAGCATTGGCTCAGAAGATAGCCAAAGAAGGATTGTCGGTACGTGCAGTCGAAAAACTGGTCAAAAAACCGGAAGCAAAACCCAAAGTCAAAAAAGACTTGTCACGCTTTGAATATGCCACCCAGTTGTTTGAAAAGAAAGTGCAAACCAAAGTCACGATCGACGAGAACAAGATAGCGATCCAATACCATGGGGATGATGATCTCAATCGAATCCTTGAACTTCTCAACATCATTGAAGAAGATTAACATACAACCTTGTTGTATGTTTTTTGTATCTTTGGCAAAAGTGCTATAATAGCCGTGAAAGCAGGGAAAACATGATTCAAGATACGATCGTTGCCATCAGTACTGCAACCAGTGCAGGTGCCATAGCCATCGTTCGCATGAGCGGACCACAGGCAATCGAACTGACATCCAAAGTATTCAGCAAACCTATCCAAAACAAAGCAAGTCACACCATCACATATGGTCACATCATCGATCCGTCCAATCAGGAAGTCGTGGATGAAGTGATGGTCAGTGTTTTTCTTGCTCCAAAAACATATACTACCCAGGATATCGTCGAGATCAACTGTCATGGAGGACCGATTCCAACCAATAAGATCCTTTCGATCTTGTTGGGATTGGGAGCCCGCCTTGCAGAGCCGGGAGAGTTTACTCAGCGTGCTTTTATTTTTGGTCGCATCGATCTGGTGCAGGCAGAAGCAGTCAACGATTTGATCATGGCAACCAGCGATCAAGGAGCAAAAATCGCCATTGATTCGATGAGTGGTGCGATCCAAAGAACGCTTGAGCCAATGATAGAGGAAGTTTTGGGGATGCTGGCACACATCGAAGTCAACATCGATTATCCTGAGTACGATGACATCCATCAACTGACAACTCAAGAGATATTGCCAAAGATCGAGGATTGGTTACAACAGGCCAACATGCTGTTGGATATGTCTGAAGACGGACAAATCCTCAAAGAAGGAATCAAAACCGTTATTTTGGGAAAACCCAACGTAGGAAAAAGCAGTTTGCTAAATGCACTGCTCAACGAAGAAAAAGCAATCGTGACACCGATCGCAGGTACGACCAGAGATTTAGTGGAAGGGTGGGTTCGGCTTAAGAATATCCCACTGCATTTGATCGATACTGCCGGGATCCAAAAAAGCGAAGATGTGGTTGAACAGATCGGGATCGCCAGGACATTGAAATCGATCGAATCGGCGGACTTGATCTTGTTGATATTGGATGCGACCGAGAAGATCGATGAAAAAGACCAACAACTGCTCAACCTTACAAAGGATAAAAACAGGCTCATCGTCTATAATAAGAGTGATTTGGTGGCCAAACAAGACGTGCTTCAAATATCTGCTCTTAACAAGGATATCCAGCCCCTGATCGATGCGATCGAGAAGTTATTCGAAAGAAATCTTCTGGCAGCCAAACAACCACTACTCAATAATCAGCGACAGATCGGTCTTTTTCGGCAGGCACGTGCCTACATGAGTTCAGCCAAAGAATCGATCACACAAGGTTTTGAAGTCGATATCATCACCATCGATCTGCAACAAGCATACGATGCTCTTACCAACATCATGTACGGTCAACAAAAAGATACGTTGATCGATGAGATATTCAAACGTTTTTGTTTAGGAAAGTGATAACATGGAACTATTCGTAAAAAGAGGATTTGCATTTATTATTGACTATTTGTTCGTAATGATCCCTACTGCCTTGTTTGTGATCGTTTTTGGATTGATCAAGTTGATCCTTAGTGTCATTCCGATCTTGAATGTATTAAGTGATTTCATTTGGTTATCATCCATCGGTTTTGTGTTTTATCTGCTATATGAGATCATATCACTGGCTGTTTTTCAAACCACTATCGGCAAAGCATTGATGCGTCTGAAAATCAAACAAAAAGACAGCAAACGTCTTGATGGCTGGACGATCGTTCTTCGCAGTCTGATCAAAGTGGCTTCGATCACCGGGTATCTGTTATGGGTGATCATCATCAACATGTTGCTGATTTTGGGCAAAAACGAACATCGCAGCATCCATGACTGGATCGCGGGGACAAGTGTATGGGAGGCTTAGGTTGGATCGATTCTCATGCTCATATCGTCGATGATGCATTGATCGATGAGATCGATGAGATCTTGCTCAATGCACAAGATCATCGGGTTTCTACGATCATGAGCATCTCAACATCGATCGATGAAGCGATGTTGAATCTTTCGTTACGTCAAAAATATGACATGATCGATATTGCCGTTGGATTTCATCCACAAGATGCACATACGATCACCCAACATGATATCGATGAGTTGATCGATATCGTCAAAGACCCGAACATTCTTGCCATCGGAGAGATAGGATTGGATTATTATTGGAGCAAGGATCATATCGACAGTCAGAAACACTGGTTCATCCAACAGATCGAACTTGCAAATACAGTAAAAAAACCGATCATCATCCACAATCGGGATGCAACACAGGATGTTCTGGATATTCTAAAAGCACATCCGGCACAGTATGGTGGGATCATGCACTGCTATAGTGGCAGTGTGCAGATGGCATTTGAGTTTTTGAAGCAGAATATGTACATTTCTCTTGCAGGACCATTGACATTCAAAAATGCCAGAGTACCCAAAGAAGTCGCAAGCGCCATACCTATCGATCGCCTTTTGATTGAGACAGATTCCCCGTATTTGACACCGATGCCATATCGTGGAAAGCGCAATCAACCGGCATATGTAAGCTATGTAGGGAAAGAGTTAAGCAGGATTAAAGATATCCCCCAAGAAGAGTTGATGAGATTACTGGCAATAAACTATTATCAGCTTTTTGGTCAAAAATTAGACAAAAGGGATTGATTGTGTTAAACTACCAACGTCCTTAACGAAAGGAGAATCAACATGATCAAAATAATGATTCGCTATTTTGGGATCATTGCGATTGTGATTTTGAGTTCCTGTGCACCGAAAGTAGACTCGACGACACCGATCGTCCTTCAGACTTTATCAGCACAGCCAACATTCTTAAGAGAACCCTATACAACAAACATAGAAAAAGAAGAATTCTTTCTCAGCAGGCCCAAAACGATCTTTCAAAATGGTCCTGTCAAGCCGGGCGGGGTCCCTTGGATCGCTAACTTGGTGGATGAAGGTTCACCCAAGATACAGATCAACCAATACAAAGTCGTGCATGATTTGGCAGGAAATGTACTATCACGCACACTGATCCCGCAAGCCCATGAAATCATCGAATCACAACCTCGCGTTTATGAATACGGAGGAAAACCCGAAATTGGGTCCGTGTTCTTCCCAACAAGAATATTCCGCTACGGTGCAAACTGCCGTGGCTGTCGCCCGGATGAAAATGGCGAACACAACATTGCCTCGTTGATCACGGTAAGCACCAAGCCAGCCGTACGACAAGCAGATGGAACCATGAAGGATGGAATCACCTATGAAGGATACTATGTGCTTGCCTCTGACAGAGCATTGCCGCTATGTACCATCGTGGAGATCGAAAACCATAAGTTTTCTGGTATGGGACTAACACCAGGAGTGCCTTTTAAAGCCATCGTCTTGGATAGAGGAGTTTCAGGCAGGGTATTGGATTTGTTTGTCGGAGATGAAAACAATCTTGGTATCGTTCGCTTGACACAGAGACAGTATGCCAAAGTGACGATCATTGGATTTGGGCAACTGACATTCAATGAGAATCGAAACCGTATCTGTAAGGTAAACTAAGCAGCATAAGCTGCTTTTTTATTTATGGTATAATGATGACAATGAAAAAGCTGCATATTTATGACATTATCGTGGTGGAAGGCAAGCATGATCAAGCCAGGTGCAAACAACTTGTGGATGCTGATTTTTTGACGACGAATGGAACCCATGTTTCGAGTCAACTGATTGAACTTCTGAAAATCTTGAGCGAAAAACGCGGAGTCATCGTCTTCACTGATCAAGATACACCGGGGAATCAGATAAGACAAAAGATCCAACACCAAATCCCAAATGTCAAACATGCCGTATTGCCCCCCGGGCAAACCAAACCAGGTGTGGAACATGCTGATGATCATGCGATCATCGAAGCGTTAAGCCATGCCAAACCACTGATACGTCAAGCAGATCAAACACTGAGCAAAGCAGATTATTATAGCCTTGGTTTGATGGGAAGCCCTCAAAGCAAGATCAAACGTGAAGTACTTTCAAAAAAACTGCATCTGCCTTTGGCCAATGCGAAACAAATGCACAACTATTTGAACATGCTGGCTCTTACAAAAAAGGAGATCGAATCTTTGCTATGAACACACCGATAGCCTCGATCAAAACAGTCAATCACATCCTAAGAGAACACGATCTTCATGCCAAGAAGTTTTTAGGGCAAAATTTCATCGTCGATCGCAAGGTCATCGACAAGATCAGTCGTGTCAGTACCATCGATCCAACAAAACACGTGTTGGAGATCGGTCCTGGGATTGGAAGTCTAACAGAAGCATTGTGTGAACATGCTAGCAGTGTCACGGCAGTGGAGATAGATGCTCATATGGTCAACATACTCAAAGAAACCTGTGGACATTTTCCGAATTTGACAGTCATTCATGATGATTTTCTCGATGTTGATGTTGATCAATTATGTCAACAACCCATGATCGTTTGTGCTAATCTTCCGTACTATGTCACAACTCCGATCTTGTTTGCATTGTTTGAAAGTGGATGTGACTTTGAGAAGATCATAGTCATGGTCCAAAAAGAAGTAGCAGAGCGACTCAAAGCCGTCAAGGGATCCAAACAGTATAATGCACTGTCGATCTTGGTCCAGACCTGTTACGAAGTTAAGGTCGAATTTGATGTATCCAAACATGTATTTATTCCAAAACCGGCTGTTGATTCCAGTGTGATCTCATTTATCAAACGAAAGGATGTCGACATGATGAGATTGCAGCCACTCTTTGATTTCATCAAAAAATGCTTTGCTTTTCGTCGTAAAACATTGGCAAACAATCTCAAGGAAATCGTCGATCCACATATCGATGTATCGGAGTGTTTGCAAAAAGCACAACTCAAAGCAGATGTCAGAGCTCAAAATTGCAGCTATGAAGATTTCAAACGTTTGTATGAGGTGATTTATGAGACTTAAAGCATATGCAAAAATCAATCTGTTTCTAAAAGTGAAGGGGGTTTTAGACAACGGATATCACGATCTGGAGATGGTCAATGTCCCGATCGATCTGTTTGACAGCATACATGTCCAAGAGGGTGCTGAAACGATTATCACCTGCGACAAAGGGTACATCCCCACAGACCAAAGAAATACGATCAGAAAAGTGCTTGATATACTGCATGAGGAAAAATCACTTCCCCCTCAGAAGATCCATCTGGTCAAAAATATCCCCTCTTTGGCAGGATTGGCTGGTGGAAGTGCAGATGCAGCAACATTGATCAATTATTTCAATGAGCATTATGGTTATGGCCTTTCTCAGGATGAATTGATCGAATTAGGATTGAGAGTAGGGGCAGACGTTCCGTTTTGCATCGTCAACACATGTTCCAAAGTAGAAGGAATCGGTGAAAAAGTAACACCGATCCCTCGGAAACTTCATTTTTATCTGTTTTTGATCAAACCTCGTTTTGGAATCTCGACCAAGGAACTGTTCGATCAACCGATCGAAACAGCAAATCCCAAAGCGAGTATTGACCAGATGATCCATGCTTTGGCCAAAGATGATTATGAGATGTTCATAAAAAATATGACCAATGATCTACAAAAAGCAGCCATCCAAAAACATCCAAAGATCCAGCACATGATCGATGATCTTCTTGGATTTGGATTTGATCACGCCATGATGAGCGGTTCAGGGTCGGTCGTATATGGAGTCACACAAGATGATGATCTGGCAGATAAAGCAGTGATCGAGTATTTTAAAAAGTATCCTTTTGTCAAAAAGAGCAGAATATTCGGATGAACCCTTTTTTTGCCAGACCATATCTTATACAATTGATATAGGAGGGATTCTATGAAATCAGCAATCATTTTGGCTGCCGGCAAAGGTACTCGCATGGTTTCCAATAAAAACAAAGTCATGCATGAGATCTTAGGCAAGCCAATGATCGAACATGTGATCGATAATCTCAATCGTTGCGGTATCGAAACAAAGATCATCGTCATCGGGCACGATGCCGAAAGCATCAAACAACATTTTCAGGATCGAGTGCTGTTTGCATATCAAAAAGAGCAACTTGGAACTGCACATGCGGTCATGCAGGCAGATGCTGCAAAAGGCCTAACTGGCAGTACCCTTTTAATGTATGGCGATATTCCGTTGGTACAGCCTGAAACCATAGAAGCACTGTTTGAACACAATCAAAAATTCGATTTGACAGTAGCGACAGCGATCTTGGATGATCCACTTCAGTATGGGCGTATCGTTAAAGACAAAGAAGGCAAATTCGAAAAGATCGTTGAGTATAAGGATGCAGATGATCAACAAAAAAACATCAGGGAAATCAACACAGGAATTTATTGTGTCAACAATGAGTTGCTTTTCAAATATATCGATCATATCACCAACGACAATGCCCAAAAAGAGTATTATCTGACAGATTTAGTAGAGATCTTCAACAATAACGGACACAAAGTTGGAACATATGTTGTTGAGGATGTAGTCGAAGTCATGGGCATCAATGATCGTATTCAGCTTTATGAAGCTGGAGAATGGCTGAAAATGCGCATCAATCATCATTGGATGAGAAACGGAGTCACGATGATCGATCCTGCATCTGTTTATATCGATCCGGATGTGGAAATCGGGATGGATACGATCCTTTATCCGAATGTTCATCTACAAAAATCTACGAAGATCAAACAAGGATGCACCATATTACCCGGTTCATTCATCATCAACAGCGAGATCGGTGAGTATACAACCATCGATGCTTCCCGCATCGTTGATAGTAAAGTGGAAAGAAACTGCAAAGTCGGACCGTATGCGCATTTGCGCAATGGAACGATCGTTCATGACAAAAGCAGGATCGGCAACTTCGTTGAGATCAAAAATAGTGAGATCGGAGAAAACGGACGTTGTGCTCATTTAACATATGTGGGTGATGCTACTGTCGGAAAAGATGTAAACTTTGGTTGTGGGGTTGTAACTGTCAACTATGATGGCAAGCATAAATATCGCACGGTCATTGAAGAAGGAGCATTCATTGGAAGCAACGTCAATCTGATCGCGCCGGTAACGGTAGGAAGAAATGCAGTGGTGGCAGCCGGAACGACCGTCAATAAAGACGTCCCGGAAGGAGATATGGCCATCGGACGTTCGCGTCAGGAAAACAAACCCGGTTACGGGCAGAAATACAAAAATAGGTAGGGGTGAGCGAGTTGGTGGAAAACACGATTGTATTTGCATTGACATCAAGTATCGATTTGGCAGAAGAGATTTGTTCATATTTGGGGTTGACTCGAGGAAGGATCGCCGTAAAGCACTTCGCGGATGGAGAGATCATTGTCGAGCCGGAAGAATCGGTTCGTGGGAAGAAAGTTTTTCTC